>JBARYO010000307.1:0-2061 GCA_049647905.1 Elainellaceae cyanobacterium
CCAATGAACCGGGTGCTCCACTTTCAAGCTGAGTCAGGGTGGCATGGGCACTTAGGGTATAGCGCAATGCCCCGCTGCCGTCATAAACCGGCGTGTGAAAGACGAGGCTGAGCTGGCTTTGTAGAGATGAGGTTGGAGGCGTGTTGAGGCTAGGATCAACCGAAAGCGAATGGATATAAAAGCGGTTGGCAACCAGCAGATCTCGATCTGGGGGCCAGACTTGCGTCGTCTTCGTCATCGCGTCGGCGATCGCGCCAGAATCAGCATCACACACGCTGTTGACCAGCTGCTGCGTCTGCCAATCGCGCAGCTGCATGCATTGGGTGTCTACCGGGATTTGCAGCGCGAGCTGCTCTAAAAAGGACTGCGACGCTTCCGGAGAGCCTGTTCGCAGTGCTAAGGTTTCGCTAGCCGTTACCAAGCTCGTCTGCAGGGCAACGATAGATGTCTGGATGTTCTCTGCCTTGCGTTCAGCGCTTTCGGCCAAGTTTTGCTGCGCTGTGTACAGTAGGGTAGTACGCGCTTTTCTGAAGGCAACGGCAACGCCAATCAACAGGATGGGGACGCTAATTAGCAGAATCCTGAGGAGCAAAATGCGGCGGAATGACGGCTGCTTAGAAAGCTTCATACTGGTACGCGGGGGAGGAGCACAACACAAACGCACTAAGTTTTAGACGATGAAAAAGCGCGCGGTGGATACACCTAAAATTATCGGTGTTAGCCAGCCAATACACCCATAGACCTGCCAAGCTTCAGTAGTTTTTTACACAACTGCGAATCTGGGTCAACATCGAGCATCACCCTCAATACGATAGGTCAATACGGCGAGGCTGCGTCAGGGCTTTAGCTTGCCAGATGCGCCTCATGCCTCTGCCAACAAGGCCTAGCATGTTTTCCGTCACCACTGCTGTATTTGTTTTCTCCATTATGGTCAATCAACCCAATACCCGCTATTCCATATCTTGGATTGGTCAAATGGCGGACATTCCCAGGCAGGACTGGGACGCCCTTGCCCTTCCCTTGACGACCCCGTTTCTAGAATGGTCCTGGCTGCATGCGATGGAGGTGTCAGGCAGCGCCGTCGCTAAAGCAGGCTGGCAGCCCCATCATTTGACCGTATGGCGCGATCGCGAGCTAATTGGTGCGGCTCCGATGTACATCAAGGGCCATAGTTATGGAGAGTTTGTCTTTGACCATCAATGGGCTGACTTGGCCCAGCGCCTTGGTGTGGAGTACTACCCAAAACTATTGGGCATGTCTCCGTTTACCCCCGCAGAGGGCTACCGCTTCTTGATTGCCCCTGGCGAAGACGAAATGGAGATCACCGCCATGATGGTTGCGGCGATTGACCAGTTTTGTAAGCGCTACCGCATCTCCGGGTGTAATTTCCTGTATGTGGATCCCCAGTGGCGATCGCAACTGGAGCAGCTCGGATTTTTGACCTGGCAGCACCACAGCTACATTTGGCAAAATCACAGCTTTGAGAGCTTCGATGGCTACCTGCAGCAGTTCAACGCTAACCAGCGGCGCAACATCAAGCGGGAGCGAAAGGCGGTCGAGAAGGCTGGAATGACCATGCGGGTGATGGCAGGGGATGAGATTCCTTCGTCTCTATTTCCACTGATGTATGAGTTTTATGCAGACACTTGCGACAAGTTCGGCTGGTGGGGCAGTAAGTATCTCACGCGACGCTTTTTTGAGCAGCTCGACACCTGCTATCGCGATCGCGTCGTGTTTGCGGCGGCCTACCCCACCGATGACCCCGAGGCCGCTCCGATGGGTATGTCCTTTTGTCTTTATAAGGGCAAAAACCTGTATGGGCGCTACTGGGGCGCGCGTGAGGACATTGACTGCTTGCACTTCAACGCCTGTTACTACACCCCCATTGAATGGGCCATCGACCGCGGCATCCAGACCTTTGACCCCGGCGCGGGGGGTCGCCACAAGAAACGGCGAGGATTCCCCGCCGCTTTGAATTACAGCTTGCACCGGCTCTACAATCCGAGGCTACGGCAGATTCTGACGAACTATATCGACGAAATCAACGCGATGGAGCAAGAG
>JBARYO010000308.1:0-2087 GCA_049647905.1 Elainellaceae cyanobacterium
ATCGCCCCGCTGGCCCCTAAGGAGGGGACGGTAGACATTTGGGAGAAGAACCATTGGGACAAAGACGCCAATACACCACAAGCCAAATAAAAGATGATGTAGCGCAGGTGACCCAGCTTATCCTCAATGTTGTTGCCGAACACCCATAGGTAAAGCATATTCCCCCCTAAGTGGAGGATTCCGCCGTGCATGAACTGAGCGGTAATTAGGGTGACCCAAACCGCTGGCGACGCCTGACCCGCGAAGCTAGCGCTGAGTGTCGCAGGAACGACTGCCCAGGTGCGAAAAAACTCTTCTAGGCCAGCTTGCCCAAGGCCAATCTGGTAGAGGAAGACGAAGATATTGATCCCAATGAAGACGTAGGTCACAAAGGGCGTTATGCGGATGGGATTTTCGTCGTTTAGGGGAACCAAACCAGCCTCTCAAAAAAACTACTTAGGGTGGGGGCAATTCAGAGTGGGGGCATCATCTGTCGCCCAGCGTATCCTAAATTTCGGTAAATACCAGCGCTATTCCTGAAACGAGCGGTACAATAGCTAACACAAGAGCCGCGAATAAGGCGGCACGGGTTATTCCAGGCAATGACCGACTATTGACTATGGAAGTCGTGGCAGCGGCGCATAATGTGCCAGCGGCTAGCAAGAACGCCATCCTGCACCTGCGGCTTCTATTGATTATGACGTGAATTATCACCTGAACTAGGATAGATTTGCATGGCAGTTTTACATGGTAGCTGGGTTGTTCCTGCTGCATCGTCATCTGACCGTTCGGCCGCCGCGACCCAGCTACCATCTGCTGCTGGATTTTTTCTCTGGGGTGAAAGCTGGTGCCGTGCCACCCCCCACAAACTGTCAAATCGTCCTGCCGCCAACGGCATTAGCAGCCGCAGGACGCCTAAGGCTCCCGGTCACCCCTATGCCATGGGGGCAGCCAAGTTCGGCCAATGGCTCCTCTCCCTGCAGCAATCGGGTCAGCTCCAATGGCCAACGACAACCCTGTCCCTCACGGATCTAGCCGCTGGCTCCACCCAAACGACTGACGCCTGGCGATCGCTGCCGGTATTGCTGCCAAGCCATGTGCTAACGGCCCACGAACCAGCACCCGACGCCGCATTTACTGCAGCAGCGGCGATCGCATCTGAGATTACCTTAGAGGACATCGTCCCGGAAACGGCGGCCCCAAAATCCTATGGGGTGCTGCCCCAGCATTCGGGAGCCTCCTCTAAGATTGCGGCAGATGCCATAGTGGATGACGACGCTTTAGTGCTATACCCATGGCGCATTTCCGGGATCTGGCTAAAGGCCGCTGATGCTGTGGCGCTACTCCACTCCCTTCCCCTGAGCTTGGCGGACCAGGAATCGGCCTGGGGAAGTGACCTGCGATTTTGGTCCCATGTGAGCCGCTGGCAGCTCGATTTGCTAACGCGCTCCAAATTTGTCCCACAGTTGGTCCATCGGGGAGATATGGGTACCACACAGTGGCGTCCGCTTCTGGACAGCGCTGTTGACCAAGGGCGACTAGTGCATTTTGAGCGCTGTATGCCCACCATCTGCCGCAGCTACAGTCGCACCCATACCAAAGGACTACCGGCGGCCCACGCCACGCTGTTCAGCTTTTTGACCCACACTATCGATGCCAAAACGCGGGCGATCGCCTCGTCTATCCCCCTCCCCACGGCACCCCTTCCCCGCGATCTGCCGCTGCGGGACTGGCTTCAATGTCTAACCCAGTCGCCCCGCTTTGAAGCCGACGCAGAAGGCATTCGCCGCCTCGACGCCATCCTAGCCACCTGGCTCGCTCCCATCCAGCGCCACCTCTCAGAAACCATATCGCCATATCGCGTTGCCTTTGTGCTCCATACGCCCAGCCGTGACAATCCAGGGGCTCCAGGGAACACATGGCGGCTAGAGTACGGTCTACAAGCGCTAGATGATACCAACATCTTTTTAGAGGCCGAGACCATTTGGCAAAATCCCGTCGCGCAGATGGTGTACAAAGACCGCACCATTAATGCCCCCCAGGAAACCCTCTTGCTAGGTCTGGGGATTGCCTCCCGCCTCTACCCGATTATCGCCCCTAGCCTGGAC
>JBARYO010000309.1:0-4850 GCA_049647905.1 Elainellaceae cyanobacterium
CTGCTAGAGCAGCTCGTCTATGCCACAAAGCTAGCCGCCCTCACCAAGCAGATGGAGGAGAACCGAACGGTAGCGGTGGTGCCATCATTGGAGGAGCTGGGCGGGTCGTTTGACGCCACCGTCACCGCCTCTGGTCAGGTTGCCAGTGGTCTTGATGGGCTGGAGGCCACGTTTGCCCTAAACGGCGAGGATTGGCAGTGGGGCCAGTATGACAGCCCAAACCAGGTTGAGGTGGCCGGTCGCCTAGACAATGGAACCCTGGCGCTACAGCCGGCGCGCTTTGAATCCGGGGACAGCAGCGTTGCCTACACCGGTACAGTTGGTCTGGGGCCACAGTCTGGAGAGCTGCGAATTGAGCAGGTGCCTGTGCCGTTGCTGCAGGATTTTGCAGCGTCGTTTGTGGCGGTGCCGGTTGAGTTAGGGGGAACCCTGAGCGCTGTCACAACGCTGGAGGGCAGTCTGGAAGCTCCTGTTGTTGAGGGGATCGTGGCGATCGCCAACGCCGAGATCAATGGGGAGCCTCTGGAGGAGCTGGCGGCTGAATTTCGCTACGCCGATGCGCTGTTCACCGCAGAGAGTCGGTTGGTGAACCAAGGCCCGGAAAAGCTGGTTGCCGAAGCCCGCATTCCCTATGCGCTGCCATTTATGGCGGTGCAGCCCACAAGTGACCAGATCTCGATTGAGGCGATTGTCCAGGATGAGGGGCTGGCGCTGATTAGCGCAGTGACCGATGGACAGCTCCAATGGAAGGGGGGGAACGGCATTGTGCGCGTGGATGTAACCGGCACGCTGGAAGCGCCTGACGTTGCTGGCACGGCACAGTTTGATGCGGGTATCTTGGCGATCGCCGCCATCGACGATCCAGTCACAGATCTCACGGGGCGAGCTGCTTTTAACCTGCAGCAGGTCCAAGTGGCGGGAGTGACGGCCAAGCACAACGGCGGCAATATCCAGATTCAAGGTGGACTACCCCTGTCGAACCCTGCGCTAGGACGCCCCTCACAACTCCAGGTTGATCTAGACCAAGTGCCCATCGACCTAGATGTGGACACCTCTGTGGATGTGGCCTTTAGCGCCGTGGTGGATGGCGATGTTCACGTCACCGGGACCGCCCTAAGACCAATCTTGGGCGGCACTATTCAGCTTGCCGATGGTCGGGTAGACCCTATTCGTGGCTTTATTGGCGGCCTTGGTTTGCTGGGCGGGAACCGTGATGATAAAGCGGCACCGGTCCCCGAGAGCGTGGGGGAAGACCGTCCCCCCCAACGTGACATTGCCGGGTTGGAGCAGTTTGGCCGGGTCTTAGAGCAAACCACGGTTGATAATGATAGCTTTGCTGGCCGCATTGGGTTCAACGATCTCAGGCTTATTCTGGCCAACGACTTGGCGATCGCCGGACAGCCCTTCTTCAACATCAAGGCAGCGGGGAATCTAGTCGTCAACGGGACATTAGCCGCCCTACGGCCCGATGGCCAGCTGATGCTGAAATCGGGATGGGTCAACATCTATACCACGCAGTTTCGCTTGGATCGAGGTGAAACGAATCAGGTGATTCTAGATCCTGAGCGGGGCCTCGATCCCATTTTGATTGCGACGGCTACCGCTAGCGTTCCTGAGACAGAGCAGAACCCAATTCCCCCATCGTCCCCCTTCATGTCCTCAGAGGTGGCCGATCAATCCACAGTTCCCTCCTTCGGCGGCTTTGAAACGGTGGAAGTAACGGCTCGGATTGATGGTCCCCTCAGTCAGCTGAGCGACAACCTAAAGCTAGAAAGTCAGCCCGCTCGCTCTAGCGATCAGCTCGTGGCCCTTATCGGCGGCGGGTTGGTGAACCAGCTGGCACGTGGAGACACGGCCCTAGCGCTGGCGAGCTATGTGGGCTCTGGCACCCTGGCGAGCTTTAGCAATGACATCGTCGATACTTTAGGTCTAGATCTATTCCGCATTTTTCCCACCACTGACGTGGGGGATGACTCAAATCTGCCCATCAACATTGGCGTCGAGGCCGGTGTTGATCTAACTCAGAATCTGTCCTTTACGGTGCTGCAGCTGATTGGCAGCACCACGCCGCCCCAATTCGGCGTTCGCTACCGGCTGACCGACGATCTACAAATTCGGGCCAATACCGATTTGAATGAGGACACCCGCAGCGTCTTGGAATATCAGATCCGATTTTGACGCCGCTGGCCATTGGAGCCTATCCCCAGACGCGCCAATCCTCCCAATCGAGGTTGAAGATAGAGGTGTTGGGAAACGCCGTGGGGTTGCCGACCTGCTCAATCCGCTGCTGCAGCCGCTCAAGCTGCGGCTCCTGGAGCGGTAGGTCGTCCACCAGTTCGTAGGGGTAGAGGGCTTCATCAAGGGCAAAGTCTACCGTAATGCCAGCAGCAGCCCCCACCGACCACTCAAAGGAATGGACCCGGTACGCGGCGGCGGCGATATGGCTGGTGGCAATGCTCTTCCCGGCCACCAGCAGGTTGTCGATTTGCTGCGGGATCATGGCCCGTAGGGGAATTTTGCCCGGATAGGTTTGGCCCTGGGCCTGACGAGTGCCGGGGCGCTCAATGTTGCCGGGAGCCTCTGGGGGAGATTGTTCCATGCAGGGGTGGAAGTCGATGGCGTATTGGGCGATGCCGACGGCGTCAGGATAGATGGTGGAGCGGGTGCGGCGGGTTACCTCCTCTGGGGATGTCTTGGAGGCGATCGCGCTGGTGGCCTCTAGGCCAGCGATGGCGTTCCACAACGCTCCGTAGGTGCCAGTGGACAGGTCTTGATAGAACTCGCTTCGGTAGTCCTGCCGGGAGATGTCAATTTCATGGACAGCAAACCCATAGGGATGCCCCAAGGAGGGACGGCCAACGATGCGCCGCCCTTCTCGGATATAGGGATATTTGGATAGACCATGCTCGGTGCCCATGGGGGAGTCTAGCCCAGTCATGAGTCGGTGGGCGGGGTTGGGCACTTTGGGCGTATCATCGGCTTGGGCTTCTTCCTGGGAGTCGGTGGTCCCTTCTACGAGCCAGTAGAAAAAGCCCAGGGCTTGCTCCTCACCGCTGGCCAGGGCCTCCTGCCGCAGTCCCCCCATCCAGCCACCGGATTCGAGCTGGTCCGTCTCGTCCAGCTGCTCTCGGCTGTAGACCAGGTTGTCTTCCACTGTCCCAGGGCGGTAGTCGTTGCCCCAGACCCAGTTCTGCATGGAGATGTCGCCAGGTCTCGGGACGGGCACTCCGAAGCGGGGCACGCCGGGGCGACCGTCACTATTTGGCGCCCAAATGCGGCGGTAGGTAAATACGGCGTCAAAGTTGGCTAGGTTGGGGTTGGGATCGTAGCCGTAGTAGGGCTGGTAGCGCTCGTAGAAGTCGGGTTCGAGGTGGGGCTGGGGTTCATCGGTTTGCTCCATGGCAAAGGTATAGGTAAAGCCCTGGGTGCAGTAGGGATCGCCAGCCTCGCTGGCAGACGAGGGGTTGAGGTAGCTGCGTGGGTCAAGGCCAACACGGTAGGGCACATCGGCTAGGGCGATCAGTTCTCCAGTTTCGGTGGCCTCAATGACATACCAGTCGGCTCCGGCCTCGCGCTGCTGAAGCGGCACGAACTGAATCACGGTTTTGGCTAACCGGTCTGAATCTTTGTACTCGTAGGCATCCGCAATGATTTGAGACAGGGGCTCGCTGTTGAGGGGAGGGGTATCGGGCTGGGGCTGATGCTGAATGGCGATCGCCGACTCGATTTGGGTGCCGTCGGCGCTGAGGGACAATTCTTTAATCACCGTGGAGGGGAACCATTTGAGGGTGCCATCTCCATCATCCGCCGCCTCTTCCAGCTGCTCCATCAAGATTTTGTGGGCGTCGCTGGGCAAGAAGCAGGAGGCGCTGACCCAGCAGGCTCCGGGGTTGAGTTCGCCATATTCGTCCTCTATGCGCCGCCGCAGCTGGTTGTATCCGGCGGAGTAAAAGAGAAGCGATCGCTGCATTTTTGCTTCATCCAGGGCCGAGGTGCCTTGGGAGGAGATCTGGCCACCCACCCAGTCGGTGAGTTCGCTCATGCAGACGGTGCGGCCTAGCTTGAGGCTTTCGTAGGCGGCGGCGGTGCCGGCCAGCCCTCCGCCCACGATGAGGAGATCGCAGGTTTCGGTTTGGTCTGGTTCATCTGCAGACTGGGCAGCAGCGGGGCGGGCTATGGGGATTTGTAGAAGGACTAACCCGCTGAGAAAGGCACTAGCGAGGCGATTAAGCGATCGTGGGGAGAAGGGAGCAGACATATCGTATGGGGGATTAGGTCGCTGACCATTATACGAAATGGCGTTTTGATATGGCGCTTCGCTCGCTTTTTGCGGCCAATACTTTTGGCGATCGCGGCGATCCCGAAGAAAGAGCGATCGCCTGACTTGCTCCTCCAGGAGCGAGGCGATCGCTCTTTGTTATATACGGTCAGCCTTAAAAAATTATGCAGATCTCAACCCCGGCGATCGCTTTTTCTGGCCAATACTCTGGCCAATACTCTTTGCGATCGCTATACCTCCTTACGCTTAACCCGCTCCCGCACCCACTGCCGAAACGCTCGCCGCATCAGCCGCTTGCCCTGAAGGCGATAGGTTTGAATTAAGCCGGGCAGTTCCTGCACGGGCAGCATGGGAAAGGCCAAACTGGCGTCGCTCTCGCGATAGCTTGTTTTGTCCAACAGGTGGATGGTCAGTATCCCTTCGTTGAACCGCCAAATTTCTGGCACCCCAAGCCGAGCGTAGATGGGAAACCGGTTTAAGGATTTGCTGGAATAGTCGACCTCGATGGCTAAATCTGGCGGTGGGTCTGTCGCTAGGTCAAATTCAAGCTGTCCGCGAATCAGTGGTTCAT
>JBARYO010000310.1:0-4506 GCA_049647905.1 Elainellaceae cyanobacterium
GATATACTGCACGCTTTCCCAAATTATGCAGCCGCAATAAAAATTTAAACTATCATCAATTATCGCGTTATCAGCCCGACTAAATATCGGGTTCAAACAAGGGTAAGATACGGCTAACAGGCTGGCTGGTCGTGAGGCCATTTCGCCGTAGAGCCAGCTTTTTGGTGCCTCAAAATCAATCAGAAATCATATCTCTGCCATGTCATCTCAGAACGTCGTCACGCCGCTGCAGCTCCTGGAACAATTCAAAGAAACGTACCCTGAGCTAAATTCTGTCCAAAAGATTGTCAGTTTTGGAGATGCCAATACACCTCAGGCAAGGGAAGAGCAGTTTGTCCGAAAATATGGCCCAGACCTAGCAGGTGGCGATCGCGAGGCGAGACAACTCTACAGGACGGCGCTAAACCTAAGCGAGCGAGCTGTTTTGCTTTGGGCTAACCTCAGAGATGCGGTATCGCCCCACTTTCAGCAAACCCTATTCAATAACCTACCCAAAGAGCTACCCCAGACCTTTATCGATCAGCAGGCCGCCACTCCAGGCTACAACAGGCTGTTTGGCAATCTAGACTTTATTGAATGCGAGCACCACCGCTCTATTTTTGGCCCAGCCGCATACTTTGTCGATCTAATGCGGTTTGTCCAGCAAAATATCACAGACAAAAACAGCATTCCATCCCACAATAGCCTGCAGGGGCGGCGACCCGATCTAGCGCAAATTCCCCTTGATGCCAGCCAAACCAGCGACCTGATTCCCTCCATCGATTTGGTCAGCGAGCTGCTAGAGGCGTTCGTTGCAACAGCAGAAGGCGATCGCGACACCTATGACTCCATCAGGGATGAAATTTTCCCCATGGCGCTGCCCTTCGACCTGCCGCTGACCGAGATTCGCACCTATCTGAAGCAGCTCAAGACCAGTCTGCAGCAGGTTTACCAGACGTTCAGTCGCGCTGATGTCCAAGCTGCGCCGCTACGTCGGCTGCTGACCCAGGAAGCTCTAGGGCTATCCCCTCAAGAGTTCAGCTTGATTGTTTCAGAGATCTCTCAGCCCGCTGAGCTGACGCGCCTCTACGGCGGGGTGGCCTTGACCGGCCCCGACGGGCTCGAAAACGTTGATGTCTTTTTGGCACAGACGGGGCTGACCCACAAGCAGCTTAACGCTCTGCTGACCCAAGATCTAGACCGCCATGAGGTCAATGCAGGGCTGCCTCGGCTATTTTTCATCAACAACGTTGACGATGGACTAGGCGACTTGACCATTGCGGCAGACGGCACCGATGGGGGGTCTCCGCCTCAGGAGACTCTGCTCAACCTCTCGCCTCAAAAACTCGATCGGATTCACCGCTTTCTGCGCCTCTGGCGCAAACTGGGCTGGTCCATCACCGAGCTAGATCATACGTTGCGATCGCTCACGACCCCCTACGCCGCCGAAGCGGCCCTCCAGTTTGACGGCATCAATGACCAGGTTGTTATCAGCGGCTTGACCCAGCTCGATGGCCCTGCCTTGACGGTGGAAGCCTGGATCAGCCCCTCGCGCCCTGGCCCAGCGACCCTCCTCAGCAAGGGAGATAGGACGCAGCAGCAGGTGCATTTTGCCCTAGGGCTCAACGCTGCTAACCAACTGACCTTCTACGGGAGACAGACCTCAGGAAACCCCTTCCAGCGCCAGGGAACCTATGTGCTGCCGGTGGACGAATTCACCCATGTGGCCGTGGCCGTTACAGGGGAGGGGGTCCAGCTCTACGTCAATGGCACCCTAGACGAAAAAGCTACCCTAGGGCAGGCGATCGCTCCGGTAGGCGCTGATCTCACCATTGGCCGCAGCTTTGGCGACGAAGGGTTCGCTGGCGTTATCAAAGATGTGCGGCTGTGGAATGTGGCTCGCGCCCAAACGGAGATTGCCAACCACCGCTACCGCCGGGTTGCGGCCCAAGACCCGTTGGTGGGCTACTGGCCCCTGACCCCAACCATCGACAACCAGCTCGCCGATCTCTCAGAGCGAGGGAGGCTTGGGCAACTGGGGGGTGAGGGCCTTGTCACCCAGCCGCGCTGGGTGCAGCGAGACCTGATCCTAGATCCGCTTCCCCATGCTCGGCCTGCGCCTACGGACACTCCGCAGAATCAATTCCCTTCCTTGGTGGAGGCCACCCGCCCCGCGCCAGCCCCACCCCTTGAAATGGTGGAATCGGTGCTGCAGCTCGATGGCGAGAACGATGCGCTGATGGTCACCAATCAAAGGAACTGGGGCCTGGGCCGCTTCGATCGCTGGACCGTGGAGTTTTGGTTCAACGCCGCCAATACCCCCGACCCAGGCCGTAAGCAGGTGCTGTTCACCCAAGGAGACCTGGAGGCGGGGTTGAGCATTTACCTGGTGAACAATCAGCTCCAGGTGCTGGAGTGGTGCAACCCCTTCGGGCAAGATGATTTTCGCTCGTCTCTAATGACTGCGGACGATGTCAGCCGTGGGGCTTGGCACCACATCGCGGTGGTCCATGATGAATTTCCCGCTGCGCCAGCGCAAGACCCACCACAATCGCCCCAGGTCCAGGCCGTTTTAGACGGCACGGCTCTAAGCCCCAATCCACATACCGCCTTTCGCATGAGCCCGGTGGGGGCTATCTGCCTCGGGGGGCTAGCGCAGGGTAGGGTCACCCGCTTCATAGAAGCCTACACCGCGCCCGAGCAAGACGACCGGCATTACTTTACCGGGCAAATGGCCGAATTCCGCCTGTGGCGCAAGGCGCGATCGCCCGAGGAGATTCGCGATCGCACGACTGCCCCCGACATCACGCCAGATCTGCTGGCGTACCTGCCCCTAGAAGCGCCGCAGTCCGGAGTTCTGCAGGACCTCGCCGGATACCAGCATGAAAACCCCTTCGTTGGCAGGCTGCTGGCAAGGCAGATGGCTCTCCAGACTCGCCACACGGATGCCCATCTCAAGGCTATCTACGCTCACTACGGTGACGCTGACGCGCTGTCGTGGCAGAACTACAGTTACACAGGCCGCATGCGTATTGCGGCCACCCCCCAGGTGAGCCACGACGATGATGCTATTGGGGTCACGGTGCTCAGCCAATACCCCAGTGAAATAAACCAGTATTACCGCCTCAGCCGCGATGCCGATCACCCCAGCTTTCAGCTCACGGCTCACCCCGAGGGCATTCAAACCCTTAAAAGCGCCAGCGCGGACCGCGACACAACAGTGTCTGACATCCAACCCCAGGTTAACCAGTGGTACCACTTCTGGATCCAGGTTGAAGATACCGGCACCCGCACCCTGATTCAAGCTAAGCTCTGGCCCGAAGGCGAGCGCGAACCCACTGAGTTCCAGCTTCAGGCCTACGACGACCATCCCGAACTGCGGCTTACCGCCGGCACCATTGGCCTTTGGGGAATTGGGAGCAGTACCCAACACCGGCAGTTTGATAACCTGCGGGTGTGGCCCCTTGCTATCGATTCGCCAACCCAAGACGATTTATGGCTTGACAGTAATTTTGAAGGCCAATCCGGTCTATCCAATCTAGATCACTGGCAAGATAGGGGCGATCGCATCACGCCGCTGCCCACGGGCGATCGCCTGTTTCGGCTGCTGGAGGTCGCGGGTAGCGATCTGCCGTCCGGCTACCGCGCCTTTGGCACCGACTCCACCCTCACCAACATTCACGCCCACTACCGCCCCAACACCGAAGTTCTAGACTGGCAAAACTACACTTACAGTGGCCAGCTGCGCATCACCGACGGGGCAGGCGGCGTGGGCGTGACGGTGCTCAGTCAGCACCCCGAGTACAGCGGCCCGGCCCATAGCCACCAGTACTACAGCCTGCGGCGCGACGCCGATCGCCCCACCTTTCACCTCAGCGCCCATCCCGTGGGGGTACAGCCTCTCCTCAGCCTGTCACAAGCCGCCAACCAACTCGACTCTGGGGTCGAGCCCCGGCCCAACACCTGGTACCGGTTCGCCATTCAGATCGCGATCGCCGAGACTCGCACCGTCATCAAAGCCAAGGTCTGGCAGGCCGGCACCCCAGAGCCTGATGGGTTTCAGGTGGAGGCCGAGGACCAGAGCAGCCTCCGCCTCCAATCCGGCACCGTTGGGGTTTGGGCCACGGGGGCGGGCTCGAAGTATTTCGACCAGATGATCATTTCCCGCGGAGTACTGCTGACAGAGAATTTCGATGCCTATGCCGCTGGCGCAACCCCTAGCGGCTGGTTTGGCACTGGCGAGGAAAACAGCCGCAGAGGAGACAATACCCTATTTAAAACCGTCAAGCTAGGGAACACCGTCGCCTTTGGTACAGAGACAAATGCAGAGGATATCCACGCCCACTACGGGGGGCCTGGGGCTCTGCAGTGGCGCAATTACAGCTATCAAGGCCGGCTCTACTTTACCGGCGGCAATATCGGCGTTACTTTCTTGAGTCGCTACCCCGCCGCCGATGGGCACAACTATTACTACCGCTTGAGGGCTAACCCAGGCGCAAAACAAAGGGAATATAAGACCTTTCGCAT
>JBARYO010000311.1:0-1969 GCA_049647905.1 Elainellaceae cyanobacterium
CCTGAGAGGATGTTTGAAACCAGAACTTTTACGACTTTTCAAACGCCCCCTGAGAGGCATCTACCGTTCAGATAGCAAGGTGATCAGCTTCTCGTTTTGAGCGTCGCTGTCAAATTCTGCCTCAACCTGCTGCCGCCCCGCTCTCCCTATCTCAGGCCAGCGATCGCTCTGGTGAAGGAGATTCAAGATTGATTGCGACAGGGATTCAACGTCTCGCTCCGGGACGAGGGACCCAGACACCCCATCTACCACGAGTTCAGGAATACCGCTGTGCCAGGTACTCACCACAGGCAATCCCATCGCCATTGCCTCCATCAGCACCACGGGAATGCCTTCCATATCTCCGTCACTGCTGATGACGCTGGGAGCAACCATGACGTGTGACAGTTCCAGCAGCTTGACGACATCATCTTGCTTTTGCCACCCCAAAAGCTGGACATTGTCGCCCAGCTGAAGCTCTTGCACAAGTTGAGCGAGCTGAGGCATCAGCGGGCCATCACCAACAACGCTGTAGAGGAGATTGGGAAACTGCTCTACGACAGGCTTCAGAGCGCGAATGCTGTATTCAATTCCTTTTTTCTCGACTAGGCGAGCGATGCTGATGATCCGGATCGCTCCATCTTTGGGAAATTCTCTAGGCTGAAACGGGAAGCGCTCTGTGTCAATCCCCATATGGTGTACCCGCACGCTGTTCGCACTACCACCCAATTCAATAAGACGCTTCTCCCAAAATTGGCTGATGGGCAGCAGCAAGCTGCCCTGAGCAAAAAGTGGGTTGTAAACGTCTTTACCTGAGGTAAGGAGATGAGAGCTGAGGTCTAGGCCATGAAACGTGACGCAGACACTGCCCTGTAAAACACCAATGGTTTGCAGGTCCAAAGCAACCAAGCCCATGGGTCCGAAGTGGCACATGATGGCGTCGTAGGAGGGTCGCCCGTTACGAATCAGCGGAATACTTCGATATAGAAGCTTGAGCGATGTGGCATGCCGTCCATACCGTTTCGCGTTGAGAGCCCCCAAAATAGCGACTGGAGCAACCAAAAACCATCTGACCACCAGCCAGACCGCCTTGAGATAGCGAAAAATATAATTTGCTGGTATGTACGGGTGATAGTAGGTTCTGGCCTCTAGCCCATGTTTCTCAATGAGGGGGTGCACTTTGTCCGTACGTTGAGCATTCCTTGCATAGATGTCAATCTGATGCCCAGCCTCAACCAAACCGACAATTTGATTCAAAATGAAGGTTTCAGATAGGGACGGAAACTCGTTGACCAAAAAGGCAATTTTCATGAGTGTTTGAAGGTGACAGCACGCTTGAGCGTTCGTTTCGAAAACCGGGCAGCTTGGTACAAGGGAAGAGGCAGGTAATGTCGCCAGATAGGACGCATGTGGGGCGGAGGTAAAATTTTGCCCTGGGGGCGTTGGAACCGACCCGCGGCGGCATCATCCATAACCTGCTCAAAAACCTGCAGATAGCTATCAACCATGTCACGGATGCTAAAAGAGCCTTGACTGACCGCCTGGTAAGCGTTGCGTGACAGGGTCTGGCGTAGAGTCGTATTTTGCTGAAGTGATGCAATTCGCGCCGCGAACTGTTCGATATCTCCAACAGGAACGAGAAAACCACTCTCGCCATCGGTCACCACATCTGGAATGCCACTATCTATATTGGTCGCAACCGGAATGCACCCTTGCCCCATGGCTTCCAGCAGTGCATTTGGCATTCCTTCATAAGCAGACGTCATGATGAACAGGTCATGGCGCCGGAGGAGAGCAGGCATCTCGTCGTGGGGAACGATGCCAATAAATTCGATTGCCCCCTGCTCAACTAAAGGTGCGGCTGCGGCAACGAGGTCTGCCTCATCAGGGCCTCCTCCCGCAATGGTGAGCTTAATCGGAATGCCCTTATCCACAAGGCTTTGGACGATCTTAGGTAAATCTAAAATTTGCTTCTGCTGCTGCTTAAACA
>JBARYO010000312.1:0-1954 GCA_049647905.1 Elainellaceae cyanobacterium
ACTTTGTTGTGATTCGTGGGGCTGTGGCGGAGGTGGAGCGGGCCATGGAGGCGGGAAAGCTGGCGGCCAGCGATCTGCCCTACAACGGAGAGGTGACCTGCCACTGCATTATCCCTAATCCAACGCCGAATACGGTCTCGGTGATGCCGATTGACTTCACGGAAGACTCAGAACCCTTCCGCGAACGATACTAACTGTCGTATCAAAACGTTGCTGTCCGCTAAGGGGATTTGAAGAAGAAACTAAATGCTGACATGCGGCGAAGGAATAGCAAAAAACGGGATCAAACACCCGTAGAATGGTGTAGAGATATTGGCCCATGACCCGCCCCTACTGGCTTTTCACGCTGATAGATCTACCCACAAGATTACTGTAAGGAGAGTTAGTATGCCCCAAGCCGTTGGATCGCTTGAAACAAAAGGGTTTCCCCCCGTACTCGCAGCGGCTGACGCCATGGTCAAGGCAGGCCGCGTTACGTTGATTGGCTATATTCGCGGGGGAAGCGCTCGTTTTGTGGTCAACATTCGAGGCGACGTCTCTGAGGTCAAAGCGGCGATGGCAGCAGGAGTTGAAGCTGCAGAAAAGACCCCCGGCGGCGTTCTAGAGACTTGGGTTATTATTGCCCGACCCCATGAGAACGTTGTCGCCGTTCTGCCCATCGACTATAACGATGAGGTGGAAGAGTTTCGCCGTGCTGTGGAAGAACCCACTATTCTGCCCAACCGAATTAATGGCTCCCGCAGCTAAGGTATGCGGTCAACGCCTCTAGTCTCGCCAAGACATTCCAAGTAGTTGCTAAACTTTGAGATGTGCTGACCACAGCACAACCTTCGTCCCGATAATTCTGTGACTAATGCATATTAAGTCGATTCACCACGTCGCCATTATTTGCTCCGACTATACGTGGTCTAAGCGGTTCTATACGGAAATCCTCGGCCTTCCTGTACTTCAGGAGACCTATAGAGCCGAGCGCGATTCCTACAAACTGGATCTTAAGGTTGGCGATCGCGACTGTATCGAGCTGTTTTCCTTTCCCAATCCTCCAGAGCGTCCCTCTCGGCCTGAAGCCCGTGGCCTGCGCCACCTGTCATTTGCTGTCGAAGACGTCGAGGCAGCAGTCGAATACCTAATTGAGCAGGGTGTCGATGTCGAACCAGTCCGTACCGACAAGACGACCAATCGAAAGTTTGCGTTTTTCTTCGATCCTGACGAGCTGCCGTTAGAAATTTACGAGACTTAAAGCGTTTCTAAATACCCCAATAGATCAGCCATGTCCTTAGGATTTGGCTGAAACTGTGGCATGGGGGGCGTATCGCCGCTAACTACTTGCCTAATAATAGCCACCTTAGATTTGCGCTCAGAAACATTTTGCAAGCTAGGACCAACTTGGCCATCGCCATTCAGCCCATGGCAGACCGCACAGTTCATCTGGAAAATGGCAGCGCCTCTTTCTGCATCGCCGGATGCCGAAAGTACAGTACGAAAGTAGGGATCAGCGTACCGGGTTTGGTACAGGGCCAGTAAAAACAGTAATGCTGCAAACAGGGCGGCAAGTAGGGCTAAGGATAGACCTTGGATAATCACATCGAGATTTGGCGTTGTACGCTCGTTCAAAAGTTCTTTAGTCAACCCTATGGATACAAAATGTTGCCATCTAATAAAATACTTTAATACTTTATCCTTCTTAACGCCAACTCAGAGAACCTTTAATCTTTTCCACAGCTTTATACCGCATTACACCAACGCCTCCACCGAAGCTGTTTTTGGGGTAAGTAAGGAGCCATAAATAAACGGCGCTACTTGGGCCACCACCATTTACTTGTGGCCAGCCACTTACAACGATTCCGCCAATAGAAGCGCGCTCTCTCGACTTGAAGGAAGTTTGACGTGATTAAAGCGTATGATCATCCAAGATGCGATTATGGTATATAGTTGCCGTTGCTCCTGCGCTGGA
>JBARYO010000313.1:0-2389 GCA_049647905.1 Elainellaceae cyanobacterium
CACGGGACCTTGAAAGCTGAGGCTGGCCAGCACGCCGCTATAGGCCTCCCTTACTTCAGGGGCGATCGCCAGCGCCGGGGTCTGCCCGCCCAGCACCACGTCCAAGTTCCAGCTGCCGCCGCGAGCCGCATGGCCGGTAAGGCTGGAGGACGCTGCAATATCTGCTCCGGTGAGCTGATGGAGCTTAGCGACAAATTCTTCCCCGGCGTCGTCCGCCGCAACGCTGCAGCCATAGAGCAGCAGCGATGGAATCGTGTCGCGAAACCCCGAAAACCACGAGCCGAGCTGCGGTGTGTATTGATCGAGGGTCGATAGGCTCAGCGCCCCATTGCCCAGATAAAGTGTTCCAGGTGACCCGTGGGATACAATGTGCAGCTCGTCCACTTCAGGCCGCGATCGCAGCAGTGCCGTAATTTGCGCCACACCATCGCGATCGCGATTTAGCACTGCTACCCGGGCCTCAGCGCTCACGCCAGCCAGCAGTGCGCCGTAATCTTCTACAGCAGAATCAACAACGACAAGCACAGATGGCTGAATGCTCAATGAGGGAACTGCCGATGCAGCGACTTGAGGAGTGCCGTTTTGAGCAGACAAGCAGAAAAGCTCAGCGCCTTGATAAGGCGTGCGATCGCGTAATTTCATGGCTGTAAAAGGTAGATGCTGATGGTGGGATAAATAGGGCGAATCTGCTAATCAGGTCGAGTTTTGGATTAGCGATCGCGACGTGATGTGACCGACCTATGTATGCCCAGTGGAATATGCCCCAGCGTAAGTAATTTTACTGAAATAAAAGTTTTCTGTAAAGAGATGGCCCTGCGTCCGGATAGAAAAGCGAAAGGGCAGACCCGCAATCTTACAGACTTAGCGCAGTCTAGATTTCAGAAGTCGGTAGTTTTGGCAAGATAGATCGGCCACAAGTCGGCCCAAACTAGTGAGAGCTGTCACGGGTATTTTGAGCTATTGGTATGGTCTGCCAAACAATTCGAGTATTAGCGGTTGACGACAATGAAATCGATATTCAAGTCATCAATCGTTATCTAAAGTCGCCTTCGAAAACAGAGTTCAAAATTCAGTCGACAGACACCTTAAAAGGGGCGATCGCTGCGGTGAACCAGTCTGTGTTCGACATCATTCTGCTCGATCTGATTCTTCCCGACAGCGAAGGGATTGACACGCTGCGGTCATTCCTCGAATGCCCAATCCATGCGCCAGTTGTGGTGATGACGGGTAACGATGACGACCAAACCTCGCTAGAGCTAATCCGCGTGGGAGCCCAGGCCTATTTGGCTAAGTGGGAGCTAACTCCCAAGCTGCTCGTTCGCACTATTCACCATACCCTCGAAAAGGCGAGCATGACCGAACTGCTCAAGCAGCGAGAGCAGCAGCTGGGAAAAGAAATTGAGCGCCGCATTGAGATTGAGAAAGGGCTAGAGCGCGGCATCCGCGAGCGGACCCAGGCGCTAGAGCGCGAAGTTGTCCAGCGTCAGCATACCGAAAGTCTGCTCCAGCGACAGCTCACAGACTTGGAGATTGTGTTTAAAGCGCTTCCCAGCGCCATCATGTTCGCCGACCGCGATCGCTGTATTCGCAAGGTCAGCTCGGCCCTGACGACCCTGTTTGGATACACCCCGGAAGATGTCTTGGGCAAGCCCACCTGCTTGCTCTATCACAGCGATTACGACGCCCAAGTGCAGGGCAAGCTCTGGTTCGAGCGATTGGCCTACGACACCTTTGAGCCCTACGACTTTCAATATCAGCGCAAGGACGGCTCGGTTTTCGTCGGGGAAACCGTTAGCACCCCAGTTAAGGACCGCAGCGGACAAACTATTGGCTTTGTTGCGATTATTCGCGATGTGACCCAGCAGCGCCAGCTTCAGCAAGAGTACAATGCTGCTCAGCTTGAGGTGACCCACCGCGAGGTGCAGCTCCAGCAGTTCGTCAAGCACATGCCTGCGGCAGTGGCCATGTTCGACACCCAAATGCGCTACCTGTTTCATAGCGATCGCTGGGTCACGGACTATGGTCTGCAGGACAGTAACCTCCTCGGGAAATGCCACTACGACCTGTTTCCCGGAACGCCAGAGCGCTGGCGGGCAAACTACCAAACTTGCTTGGGGGGCAAGGTGCTGCGCAACGACGAAGATTCTTTCGTTCGGGAAGACGGGTCGACGGACTGGTTCAAGTGGGAGATCCGCCCCTGGTACGACCCGTCAGGCTGCATCGGGGGGCTGCTCATGGTTACTGAAGTAATCACCCCTCAAAAACAGGCGCAGCTGAAGCTCCAGGAAAGTGAGTCTCGCTTCAAGGCGTTTATGGACCACAGCTTTGCGGTCACCTTTATGAAAGACGCTGCGGGACGCTACACCTACGTCAATCAGCAGTTTGAACA
>JBARYO010000314.1:0-3082 GCA_049647905.1 Elainellaceae cyanobacterium
CCAGAGCCGCTGAAGGCCAGCATCCGCGACATTCCTGGCGTTTGGAAGATCCGTAAGTTTGACATCGCTGGAGACGCCAAAACCTTGGATACCATTGAGCATGGCGTGCTGCGCAAAGACTTCGACGAACCCCGCATCCATGCCGCCCTGGTCTGCGCCGCCATCAGCTGCCCACCCCTGCGAAGTGAGCCTTTCCGAGGAGAGGCGCTGGACGCCCAGCTGGATGATCAAGTGAATCAGTGGTTGGCCAGCGGTCAGGGTCTAGTGGTGGACCAAGAGAGCGATCGCGTCGCCATATCCTCGATTTTTCAGTGGTTTGGGGAAGACTGGGTACCCCAGTATGAAAATGACCAGTTTCCAGGCAGCGATACGGAAAAAGCGGTACTGAACTTCGTCAGCGATTACGTTGATCCTGAAACCAAAGCGTACCTTGAGGGCGACACCTACGAGGTGACCTATCTAAACTACGACTGGTCACTCAACAAGCAGGACTAGTCGGCAGCGCTAGATCGCCCTCACTGAAGGCGTTACACCCCCACCCGCTGGCGAATATCCACCAGGTTAGCGTCGGGAATAGCGGCAATCAGCTGCTGGGTATAGGGCTGCTGCGGGGCGTGGTAAATTTGCTCCGCTGGACCAATCTCCTCAATGCGGCCCTGGTTCATCACCATGATGCGATCGCTAACAAACTTGACCACGCTCAGATCATGGGAAATAAAGATGTAGGTGAGCCCGAACTCCTGCTGTAGGTCTTTCAGCAGGTTGAGGACTTGAGCCTGCACCGACACATCCAGGGCCGACACCGACTCATCGCAGATGATGAACTTAGGTTCAGAAGCCAGGGTGCGGGCAATGCAAATGCGCTGCCGCTGCCCGCCGGAAAATTCGTGGGGCATACGGCCCATGGCGCTGGCGTCCAGACCCACCCGCTTCAGCAAGCTCACCGCGCGATCGCGCTTTTCGGCGGCACTGCCCCCCAATCCATGAATAGGCATCGGCTCTAGCAAGGCGGACCCAATGCTTTGCCGCCCGTCTAAAGAGCCGTAGGGGTTTTGGAACACAATTTGCATCGAGCGCCGCAGTCGCCGCATGTCAGCAGCGCTCAACTCCAGCACTGGCTGGCCTTCGAAGGTGATTTGCCCTGAGGTGGACTCAATCAGCCGCAGCAAGCAGCGGCTCAGGGTAGATTTGCCGCAGCCCGATTCCCCCACTAGACCTAGGGTTTCGCCGGGGTAGACGTCAAAGCTAACGTCATCCACAGCCCGCAGCTCTGACTTCTGGGCAAAAAACCCTCGGCGCACGGGAAACGCTTTGACTAAGTTATGGACGCTGAGCAGGGGCTGCTGTTGCAGCAGGGCATCGTAGTGGGTGGCCCTCGCCTGGGGGTCTACCTCCGCCAGCAGTTCCGCCTTTTCGGCAGCGGTGCGGACTTTTGAGATGGGCTCTAGCTCGCCATCATCCCCTTGGCGCAGGTCCATGAAGTCGCTCACCGTGGGCAATCGCTGCAGCTGCCGGTCGGGGCGGGGGCGGCAGTTGAGCAGCCCTTGTGTATAGGGGTGCTGGGGACTGGCAAAGAGGTCGTACACCGGGGCATTTTCCACTAGGTGCCCCTGATACATGACGGCCACATCGCCCGCGATTTCAGAGACGACGCCCATGTCATGGGTGATGAAGATGATGGCCGTGCCCCGCGAAGACTGGAGGTCCCGCAGCAGGTCGAGAATAGTAGCCTGGATGGTGACGTCGAGGGCGGTGGTGGGCTCGTCGGCAATGAGGATGGCCGGGTCTCCCGCTAGGGCGATCGCAATCATCACCCGCTGCTGCTGTCCGCCAGAGAGCTGGTGGGGGTAGCGTCCCATAATCTGCTCGGGGTTGGGCAGTTTCACTTCCCCAAACAGCTCGATGGCTCTGGCATAGGCGGCGTCACCGTCGAGGTCTTTGTGGAGCTTGAGGGCCTCGGTGAGCTGGTTGCCGCAGGTGTAAACCGGGTTGAGGGAGGTGAGGGGTTCTTGGAAAATCATGGAGATGAGCTGTCCCCGGTAGCGGCGCTGGGCCTCTGGGGGGAGCTGAAGCAGATCTACAGGCGCGGCGTCGGGGTGGGTGGGGTCTTGGAAGAGGATCTGGCCTGAGATCTCGGTGTGGTGGGGCAGCAGGCCCATGATGGCGAGGGAGGTGACGGATTTGCCGGAGCCCGATTCACCCACAATACCCAGGGTTTTGCCTGGCATTAGCTGGACGGAGACCTGCTTGACGGCGTCTACGGAGGTGTTTTTGGCGGGGAAGGTGATGCAGAGATCGCGGACGTCAAGGATAGGGGTCATCTGGGTTGGGGTGATGGGGCTGGTTGGGCAGATGGAGGGTAGGGAGATACGGCTAATTTACCGCTTCTGTCATGCTCCGCATTGTAGCGGGGTCTACAGGCCAGGCGATAGTTAGCTACTCCCCATGGGGAGCGCCACCCATCACGGTCAACAGTCAGTCTTCTGGTCCAGAGCCTCCATAACGGTGGGTTTTAGGTCCGTCGCTGTCAGCGTAATTTGGTTGATGCCCTCAATCCATCTAGCGATCAGCGGCGGGCGGCAGCCGCTTGGGAAGGATGCGCATCACCTTACCAGGGCTAGCGGCGGGGAGGGGTGCGCTCCATTCTTTGGGCTCTGCGTAGCCGAGCTGATGCAGCCGATGGCGGCAGATGTTGACGGCTTGCAGGGTGCCCACGGCAATCAGCTTGAGAATGTCGCTGTCGTCTGAACCTTGCTCAGGAAAGTCGATGCGACCATAGGCGTAGGCGGCCTCACGGCTGGCGTGAGGGTTAAATTCGGATGTCCTTGTTGTAACTCCTGTGGTTTGAGGAAAGACGCCCAAACGGTGAAGCCACTCCGCGCAGCATGAGCGGTGGGGTTCCACAGGAGGTAAAATCTGTGCAACCTCGGTGCTGCTATAGACAGCGACGGGGCGAGTCTCCTGGTTGTGTGACTGCACTTCCAGGGGACGGTGCTATTAGTTTGGGCGTCGGTTTGAACGCAGGACGCGAAAACGTCCACCGCATTCCCAAAGCGGTGGCGATAGGAGAGCCGCTCAGCTT
>JBARYO010000315.1:0-2567 GCA_049647905.1 Elainellaceae cyanobacterium
GCGGCTTGCCATACAAACGCCAGCAGCAGGAAAAAGACTGGAATAATTGGTAGCACGTCTACAAGCGGATCAAAGATTTGATACGCTTCCGGCAGTTCTGCGACAAATAGAGCTGGCAATAGTAATGACATCCGACCAATGACCTCAATTGTAACGCTGACTTCTCATAATTCAGCAGTATTGTATCACGGTGAGTATTCACTACCATCGGTAGGCTTCCCTGTAGCGCTGTTACGATAGGCTGATTGGGGTGAAATATATCTATTGATATCAACTTGTATATCAACCACCACAAGGTCTAAAAAGGCGATCGCCTGAAGGCTGTTCCGACGTATTCTTATATACTCTATTATCTACTGGACGCTAAATATTTATGCCGTTTCCTCGTACTAGTGGCGTCTTGCTACACCCGACTTCGCTTCCCAATCGACTTGGTGTTGGTGATCTGGGATCGGATGCTTACGGCTTCATAGACTTTCTCCACGAGTGCCACCAACGCATCTGGCAGGTGCTGCCATTGGGGCCAACAGGCCATGGCGATTCACCCTATATGTCCTACTCGTCCATGGCAGGGAACCCGCTGCTAATTAGCCTAGAGCAGCTCCATACTGCGGGGCAGCTTACGGATGATGACATTGCCATTCCCGATATCACCACGCCAGTAGTGGACTACGACGCGGCAACTCGCGCCAAGATGCCGCTGCTGGCTAGGGCCGCTGATCACTTTCGAGCCTATGCTTCCGACGAACAGCGCCATGAGTTTGAGCAATTCTGCCGCGATCGCGAATTTTGGCTCGATGGGTACGCGCTGTTTATGGCGCTAAAGCAGGCCCATAATGGCCAAGCCTGGACCCAGTGGGATCCCGCTATTGCCCGTCGAGCTCCGGATGCGATCGCCACCTGGACCGAAAAGCTAGATACTGAGGTCTTTCATCAAAAGTACTGGCAGTACGAATTTCACCGGCAGTGGAGCATGCTGCGCCGGTACGCCAACGAGCGCGGCGTTTCGATTTTGGGCGATATGCCGTTTTATGTCGCTCACGATAGCGCTGACGTTTGGGAGTTTCCTGACCGATTCTGCCTTGATTCTGAGACGGGAGAGCCAGCCCTCATGGCCGGAGTTCCGCCCGACTACTTTAGCGCTACGGGTCAGCTGTGGGGCAACCCAATCTATGACTGGGAGCGCATCAAAGCCCTGGGCTTTAAGTGGTGGATTCACCGATTTGAGTCTCTGCTGGAGTTTGTAGACATTATTCGTATCGACCACTTTCGAGGGTTTCAAGCCTACTGGCAGGTGCCAAGAGGGGAAACCACCGCGATGAATGGCTATTGGGTCGAAGCTCCCGGCGAAGAACTGTTTGACCAGCTCAAGCAGGAGCTGGGATTTTTGCCCATTATTGCGGAAGATTTGGGTGTGATTACCCCTGAGGTGGAAGCCCTACGCGATCGCTATGAGTTTCCGGGGATGAAAATCTTGCAGTTTGCCTTTGGGGCAGGACCAGAGAATCCTTACCTGCCGTTTAACTACAATCAAAACTGCCTTGTATATACTGGCACCCACGACAATGACACCACCGTAGGCTGGTTTGAGAGTAGCGACGACCATACAAAACAGGCGGCTGTCGAGTACATGGGACAGCTTGGGTCAGATGGTATTCACTGGGATATGATTCGGCTGGCTCTCAGCTCAACGGCAAATCAGGCGATCGTTCCACTTCAAGATCTCATGGGTCTAGGAACCAGCGATCGTATGAATACTCCTGGGTTAGGCGAAGGGAATTGGGTCTGGCGATATCACCCGGCGGATATCACTGAGGATATTAAGAATCAGCTCAAATATCTGACTCACCTCTACGGTCGAGCGCAATAGATGAGCGTTTGGGGGCATGACGACTACATGTCCCTAGGCTCCCCTCTCTTCTACAGCGTGACCCCCATCTGGGCTATTGGGTAGATGTCGTTGGCCCTGAGGTGGTGGGCGTATCGATTGAGAACGTCTGCTCTGAGACAGAACCAGGCTGGCCCATCACCTCTGCAGGCCGCTTGTTGACGGCAAGCAGCACGCCCCCCGCATTTCCAGCTCTCACAACCACTTCGTTTTCAGCTGTCCAGGTTTGCTCTGCACCTTCCTGTAGCACCCCCTCGAATTCTTCGTTGCCATCGACAACGATGCGCAACCAAGAGCGCTCCACTAGCTCTAGAGATACTTCTACGGGGCTGTCTGGGGTGGCATCTGCTTGATCTGGCGACTCAGGATCAGCCTCGCTAGCGATCGCCGCTGTCCCGATCTCGCCGACTTCTTCTGGCTCGGGGGAACGGCTTGGCGGTGCCTCTGTCCCATTCCCCTCAACGACCGCAGATTCCGTCGGTGCCGTCTGCTGCTGTGTCGTCACCGTCCCTGGCGATAAGGCACTGAGGAGATAAGACACGCCACTGACCGCAGCAACAATGAGGGCAACGTAGGCTGCATATAGGTGGAGTGGTCTGAGCTGGGCCGCTGCAGACGCATTCCATGTGCTAGGCAGTGGCTGGGTCTGGGGATTGACCAAAAACGAGGCCGCCACCTT
>JBARYO010000316.1:0-2445 GCA_049647905.1 Elainellaceae cyanobacterium
CCAAAAAACCTAAGCTCGCTCAGGCGATCGCTGAACTCAGTAGCAAGATCGCTGAACTCGCTAGCGCCAACCGTCAACCCGGTCAAAGCGATCGCCATCTCACAATCGACACCTAGCCAAAAAACTCCGCGCCACTCTTGCCACCACAGCGCAAATGATCTATTCTCTGGAGCTAGAGCCGTAACCCATGGTTCTAAGTCTCCCAAAGATTCGGTCCGGCAGAGCTGCATGTTGTTGATGGCAACATGCGGCTCCTAAGCCACCACGACAGAGTAAGCTGTGCGGATGACCTGAGGTAATGATACTCGAGTCATTCCAAACCCCTAAAACGTCTGGAATGTCCGGGTTCTTTGGGGGACTCCAAATCAACTCAAAACGGAGTCCCTCATGACAATCCAATATCCCTCGCTGCCCTTGGTTCAAGAGGCCGCAAAGCTTGCCATAGCCCAACAGCTCGCAGCGGACCAAGCCGCGCGGCTTCCCTCCCCCATGGAGGCAGAACCTCATATCCCCACCCTCATCGAGCCCTCGCCAGCACCAGGGTGTGTTGGTCCCTTAGGACCAGTCGCAGACTCACACCTGCGGCACATCATTATCGGCTCCCCCGAAGGCGTTCGCCACGCCATCGAGCGGCTGCACCTACTGCAGTATGTCGAAGGGCGTCTATGGACCCCACTGATTCCTATCACAGAGCAAGGCATCCGCATCACCCCCGCCCAAGGCCAAGTGCTGAGCTACCTAGTGCTGCAGCGCCCAAGAGCATAAGGCAGCGGCACCCTATCGGTTTAGCGCAATCTCAGCCCACTCTTCGAGAAGAGCAAAGCTCTACACCTCCGGCCCCTATCCCAAAAGCTGCTGCTAAGCACACACAAGTCGGTTTGCCCCCCTCTAGCTCCCCTGCGTCCTACGGGCAGGCTAACGCCAAAGCCAAGGGGTAGAACCACGACTTCTCCCCTTGAAAAGGGGAGACTAAGAGGGGTAAAGCAGCATTTAGACGTCACAGCCAAGATGTGTGTATCTAGCAGCCCCAACTTTGAGAGGGGAGTCTAGTTCCCTTCCCTCCCCGATTGGGGGCAGGGCTAGGGATGGGGGCTTCCAAGACGGGACATTTGCGCATTCAGTTGCCTACACAATGTTAGGCTTTCAGCCGACTCTGGTGCTCTAAGCAACTGAACCAATGCAATATATAAAAAGCAGTGGGGATTGACGCTCCCACGTCCAACTTCCGCCCAATCATCGCCTCTATGCCATAGCGCCACACCCTCCCCATGAAACGCCTCTCCCTAGTAATCGGCGCGATCGCCCTCGTAGCCCTCATCGCCTTCTGGCCCCGCCCCGGCATCACCAACAGCGGCAGAGCCTCCGTAACCTGGCTCACCCAGCCCGCCGATAGCGCCAATGCTACCGACGGCTTCGCCCGCGTCACCGGCCCCCAGCCCCTAGAATTTCCCCGCGACTTAGGACCCCACAACGACTATCAAACCGAATGGTGGTACTACACCGGCAATCTAGAAACCGAAGCTGGGCGAGCTTTTGGCTATCAGCTCACCTTCTTTCGGCGATCGCTGACGCTAGAGACAGCGCCAGTATCCAACACCTCAGACTGGCGCTCCAATCAGGTGTACTTCGCCCATTTCACCCTCAGCGACATTGACGCCCAGACGTTTTATCCCCACGAACGCTTCAGCCGCCAAGCGGCGGGTCTATCCGGCGCTCAGGCAGACCCTTATCAAGTGTGGCTAGAAAACTGGTCCGCAACGGCGATCGCCCCAGGTCAAGTTCATCTCCTGGCCGATGCTGGGGATGTGGCCCTAGACCTAACCTTGACGGAAACCCTTCCCCCCATACCCCAGGGCGATCGCGGCTACAGTAAAAAGGGACCAGAGCCGGGTAACGCCTCTTACTACTACTCCATCGTGCAGCAGCAGACCCAAGGCACGGTTACGGTAGGGAAAGAATCCTTTCAGGTCAGTGGCCTCACCTGGAAGGACCACGAATACTCCACCAGCGCCCTGAGTCCGGGGACCGTGGGATGGGACTGGTTTTCGCTGCAGCTCGATGACGGCTCTGCCCTAATGCTCTACGGGTTGCGGCAAGAAAACGGGGCGATCGCGGATGTATCAAGCGGCACCTACATCACAGCCGATGGGCGCGCCCAGACCATCGACCACACCGACTGGACCATTGAGGTGCGGGATACTTGGCGCAGCAGCAGCAGCAACGCGAGCTATCCCACCCGCTGGCACATTGATATTCCCAAACTAGATCTGGTGCTAGAGGGCCAAGCCTCCATACCCAATCAAGAGCTGACCGTTTCGACGATTTACTGGGAAGGGGCTGTCACCTTTGTGGGTCGGCGAGCAAACCAGCCCGTGAGTGCCAAGGGCTATGTCGAACAAACTGGCTATGCCGATCGGCTGGATGTTGTGCTCTGATTTGTTAGAT
>JBARYO010000317.1:0-3796 GCA_049647905.1 Elainellaceae cyanobacterium
GATTTACAGGGTCTCAACATGCGCATTCCTGGCTTGGGGGGAGAGGTGCTCAAGCGTCTCGGCGTCAATGTGCAGAACCTAGCTGGCGGAGAAATTTTCAAGGCGCTGCAGTTGGGCACGATTGACGCTGCAGAGTTCGTCGGCCCCTATGATGACGAAAAGCTGGGGCTATATAAGGCGGCGACAACATATTACTACCCCGGCTGGTGGGAGCCTGCATCGCAGTACTCACTTTACTTCAACCTAGACGAGTGGGGTAAGTTGCCCACCTCGTATCAGGAGATTCTGAAAACGGCGGCGGCAGAGACCCACAGCACTATTATGGCTCGCTATGATGCCCGCAACCCCGGAGCCCTGACCAAGCTGCTCGACCAAGGCGTAGAGCTGAAGCGATTCCCCAATGAAATTATGGCCCCAGCGCGAGAAGCGGCCTTTGAGCTGTATGAGGAGCTCGCTGCAGCAGATGCCGCATACAACAAAATTTATTCGGCTTGGAAGGAGTTCCGTGAGCAGTCTAATCAGTGGTTCTCCAGCTCTGAGCTAGGCTATACCAACTTTGCCTTTAGCCAGGAGTAGCCTTTAGCCAGGAGTAGCCTTTGGCCAGGAGTAGACGAGGGTATCCATCGCGACCTCGGTATGTTGGTGATGGCCTATGTCAGGGAAACTGGTTCTGATCGGCATCACATAGTGTTACAAAAGCCCGTCTTGAATGAGTTTTGACGCGCCTAATGCGGGCTTTTTGCCGCGTGACAGGGCTTAAGTGTTAAGGTTTGTGGCGTTATTGCTCGTATGCAAGGGGTTTACTTCTGTAGATGGATGATTGGCGGAAAATTTGTCGATATTCTGCTGACGGCTCCAGTAAACCTTCAAGTACTCAAGGACAAAAGATCCATGTTGAATTTACTCATTTGGGTCGTTGTCGGTATCATTATCGGCGCGATCGCTAAAGCTATTTATCCTGGCCATCAGGGCGGCGGTATCTTAGGATCTCTAATTCTAGGAATCATCGGCTCCTTCCTCGGTGGTTTTCTCGCCAACCTCATTCAAACAGGCACCTTTGCGCTGGTCTCGACAGGGTTTAGCCTCCTAGGAATAATCCTTGCTATCATCGGTGCCCTGATTGCCATCTTCATTTGGCAGCAAATTGCAAAGCGGACTTGATGCGAACGTCTGTCCCAATTGCTTTGTATTTGAGCCTATGTTGCTGAAATAGCAGCGAGTTTATCAGTAACACTCTGTTTTGAGGGGCGGGTGGCGTCACAGCCACTCGCCCCTTCTTAAATTGAAGCGAACGCAAAAAGGAGGAGCTGAGTAGGCCAGCTCCTCCGAATAACGTACATTTTGGCCATATCAGCCTATTGCTGAAGACCTTCGAAACTCTTTTTCGAACTACATAGTCGACGTGGGAGTACCCACGGCGCCAGCAGCACCACTAGCGTCCTTGACAAACCCACTGTAGGCTTCCATGCCGTGCTCGGCAATATCCAAACCAATGAGCTCGTCTTCTTCGGAGACCCGAATGCCAATGGTGGCCTTCAAAATGCTCCAAACAATGGCAGACACAACGACGGTAAAGAGACCGATGGCGACGATACCTAGAATTTGGGTCAGAAGCTGACCAATGCCCGCACCGTAGAACAGCCCAGACTCAGTGTCAAACAGACCCACGGCCAAGGTGCCCCAAATGCCGCAGACTAGGTGAACCGAGACCGCACCGACGGGGTCATCAATTTTGATGCTGTCAAAGAACAGCACAGAGAAGACCACGACAACGCCTGCAATGAGACCAATGATGACAGCGCCTAGGAAAGATACCCCAGCACAGCCTGCGGTAATGCCCACGAGACCCGCCAGGATACCGTTGATGATCATCGATAGGTCAGGCTTGCCAGAGGTTATCCAAGAGGTCATCGTTGCGGCAACGCCACCAGCAGCTGCAGCCAGGTTAGTAGTGACAGCGATGTAGGGGACCGCTTCGCTAGCTGCTAGCTCGGAGCCAGGGTTGAAGCCAAACCAGCCAATCCAGAGGATGAGGCAACCCAGCATGGCGAGGCTGAGGTTGTGCCCCGGCAGGGCAGCGGGCTGACCATCTTGGAACTTGCCAATGCGAGGGCCAAGGAGAGCTGCACCAACGAGAGCAGCCCAGCCGCCGACAGAGTGAACAACAGTAGAACCGGCGAAATCAGAAAATCCTGCTGCACCGAGCCAGCCGTCGCCACTCCAGACCCAGTGTCCTGTGATGGGGTAAGAAATACCTGTCAGGATGAGGCTGAAAATAATGAAAGAGGAGAAGTGAATCCGCTCAGCGACAGCACCTGACACAATCGTCGCTGCTGTTGCTGCGAAGGCTGCTTGAAACAGGAAGAAGACGGAGACAGGCAAGCCGCTAGGGAATGGATCGAGGCCATAGACGCCAGAATCCCCGGTTAAAAACCAGCCCCCACCCCCGATGATCGGCGTACCACCGCCGAACATGAAGGAAAACCCAATTGCCCAGAAGGCAAGGGTGGCTAATGCGAAGACGATTAAGTTCTTGGACAGAATGTTGACGGCGTTCTTTTGACGGCAGAAGCCCGTCTCCAGCATGCCGAATCCTGCGTTCATGAAGATAACCAGGACTGCTGCCACTGTGATCCAGATGACATCTAGTACACCCTTCACGTATTCGGGAGTGATGGCCTCTTCTTGAGCCGATGCCGACAGACCCCAAACGCCGACAATGAGCGTTATGAGGGGAAGGCATACGAGCCAGCGCCGAGATGATCTTGAAATCGGGGCCGCGCTAGCGATCGCTTTAAACGCTTTCTCTGGTGTGGACCAGGCGGCAAGCCCGCGTGGGGCGGAGCGATGCCGACTTCTTTTCTTGAGTACCACGTTAGACATTATCAAATAGCCTAAGAATCCAACAAAACAAAACAACTGCTTCTATCCGGAAGCAGCAGTGCGCCCCAGTCCCAAGTGCGTGACTCTAGGTCAAGATACACTCAGAAAACCATGCCTCTTTAACTAGCTACCTGCCACATTAGTGGCTGAGGGCAATTGCAAGTTAGGGCATGCATGCAAGGGCGGCACCGATTACCCGATTGCACCAGGTATATCCGATGCATTCTGTAACTTGTAATACAATCTAGGCTATTCTGGCCGCACCAGTACGCTTTCTTCTAGGGAGGCTGAGGCGTAGCTGTGTCAGTTTGCGTGAGTGGCTATATGCTGCTGTCCAGCACAACTATGCAGTTGTGAACATGCAGTTACGAACATGCAGTTGTGGACTGTGAGTATACGGCATCACGGCGATCGCTCAACCGTGGTGGGCTGTATTCGACAAGCCTGGCGCAAAATCAGGACATCCAATTGCGTCTTCTGATAGGGCAGTGGAGGGCCACACAGAGCACTTCAGATAGTGACTTCCCGTAAGAAACTGACAGTTGGCGCAGGGAATTTTGTGCATCGTACGTGCGCGCTCAAATCCGTCGCGGCACATAGACCACAAGCTCCAGCAGGTCAATCCCATAGTTGCCCAGGCAAGGATACTGCAGATTGGAACAAACCATCTAATCATTGATCCTCCTGACGCTAGCGTCACTAGCCCTGATGCACTGCGCAATGTATCTCAACTGTAGCCATATCTGTTAGCGATGTACCACAACTGCCATACCCAGTCCTGTAACGAATTGTCTCGTAGAAAGCTTAGCTAGTGGGATGCCTGACAGGTTAAGAGAATAGACCAGTAGTCAAGGGGTGCAAAAACGGTGTAGGAAAGAGCTATTGACCAGCCTATGGCCCCTGACCTATGAGC
>JBARYO010000318.1:0-2579 GCA_049647905.1 Elainellaceae cyanobacterium
TTCCCACCGTGCAAGCTGAGTTATTTACACTTAACCAATTTGGCATCTATGGTGAGCTAGACCCCAGCAAATGCTCAAGTAGCCTAGACTCCAATGCGTTAGCATCTCACGTGACCTATAGGTATGAAGGGGTATGTCCTAGACGGGGCGTCCGCCTTTGCCTTCCCCGGACGGTCCTGGCAGAACAGATTGCCTATGGTTTGATGGCTCAGCTACGTGAGGCTGGCATTTCTGAACGCCACATGTACGGTGTTTTGCTCGTCAACACCCCCAATGGGTATCGCGTTCTAAAGGCGTTTTCAGGACGCGCTTACCCAGGTGCTGGGTTGGGATGGGTGCCTCTAATTCCCCAGGAGAATCAGCTAGTTCTGTCTGAGTTTGAGGTGGTTGCAGCGCTAGACCAGATCAAGCGATCCCTTGCGACCCTCACCCAACTTCCAGAGCGAGCCACCTATCACTATCAGGTCAATCGCTTTGCTGAGCAGCTGGCCCATCTGGCTGAAGTTCACCGCCAGCGAAAGGCCAATCGCACCAGGCAGCGACAGCAGCTTGAGCAGCAGAGTGCGAACCAAATGCAATGGAGCGACCTCGATGAGCAAAGTCGCCGTGACGGCATCGAAAAGCGGCGGCTGAAGCAAGAGCGCGATCGCACCCTTGCTCCCCTAAAGCAGGTCATCAATGCCGCAGATGGGGAGAGCCGAGTTCTGAAATCCAGGCGTCAAGCACTATCCCGGCAGCTGCAGGCGCAAATGCATGCGGTGTATACCCTGACCAATTTTGCCGGTGAGCAGCGCACCCTCGGCGAGATTGTGCCCCATCAAAGCATGCCCACCGGAACGGGAGAATGCTGCGCCCCAAAGTTACTGCACTACGCCGCGACCCACAACCTCACTCCAATCGCCATGGCGGAATTTTGGTGGGGCACCTCGTCTGCTGATGGGGGGCGCGTCCACTGCCAGTTCTACGGGGCTTGCGCAGAGCGATGTCAGCCCATCATGGGATTTCTGCTCTCAGGGATGCCTCCAGTTATGGCAGATGGTACGCTGCCGACTCAGCTGCTTTACGAAGACGATTGGCTTGTGGCTATCAACAAGCCTCCCGGACTTCTATCTATTCCAGGGCGGTCGGTGCTCAACCCTAGCAATGCCACCAGTCAAGTGCAGGCCATGCTCTTAGATCCACAGCTGCAGAGCGTCCATCGCCTCGATCAAGACACCTCTGGTATCCTGCTGTTTGCGCGATCGCCTCAAGCGCACCGGCACATCAGTCAGCAGTTTCGTCAGCGGGCCGTCACAAAGCAGTATGAGGCATTGGTCACATCAGATATCAACGTTGACCAGGGGGACATTCATCTTCCCATTGGGCGCTATCGTGACTGTCGTCCTGAGCGCCGCGTGGATTGGGCCTCAGGGAAGCCCAGCCATACTTGTTTTCGGGTCCTGCAGCGTAGTAGTGGACGGACCCGTCTGGAGCTTTCGCCAACGACGGGCCGCACTCACCAAATTAGGGTTCATCTCGCTGACAAAGAGGGATTGGGCGCGCCTATCTGGGGCGATCGCCTGTACGGCGGGCAGTCTAGCGATCGGCTCCATTTACATGCTCGTGAGCTGACGTTTTGGCATCCTGGGCTCGACAAAGCGCTGCACCTTAGAGCTGAAACACCTTTTTGATTGGTGGGACTGGTGACGACCACAGCCGTTAAAGGACATGGCGGTGCCATGTCCCCACAGTGCGACGACGCAGGTATCCGCGCCTATCGGTCGACCGACCCCATGATCACGTCAATACTGCCCAAGATAGCCATGATGTCGGCAACCTTCACTCCGCGCAGCAGTTCTGGCAAGATCTGGAGGTTATTGAAGTCAGCAGCCCGAATCTTCCAGCGCCAGGGAAAGACATCGTTGCTGCCGATCAAATAGATTCCCAGTTCCCCTTTGCCGCTCTCGACGCGGACATAATGCTCACCTTCAGGGATTTTGAAGGTAGGTGGAATCTTTTTGCCGATAAACTGGTAGTCGAAGTCATTCCACTCAGACTTCGGGCCGCTGGCCATGCGCTTAGCTTCCAGGTTTTCGTACGGACCACCGGGAAGGCCCTTGATGGCTTGGCGAATGATTTTGACCGATTCGCGCATCTCCCGCACACGCACCACATAGCGCGCAAAGCAGTCGCCAACAGTCTCCCACTGAACATCCCAGTCGAAGTCGTCGTAGCATTCGTAGTGGTCAACTTTTCGCAGATCCCACTTTATACCTGAGGCCCGCAGCATTGGGCCAGAGAGCCCCCAGTTGATCGCCTGATCCCGCGTGACGACACCAATTCCCTCGACGCGACGGCGGAAGATAGGGTTGTTGGTAATCAGCTTTTCGTACTCGTCAACTTTTGGTAGGAAGTAGTCGCAGAAGTCTTCGCACTTATCGATCCAGCCATAGGGCAAGTCTGCCGCAACACCACCAATCCGGAAATAGTTGTTGTTAATCAGTCGGGCACCACTGGCCGCCTCCCACAGATCATAAATCATCTCCCGCTCTCGGAAGATATAGAAGAAGGGCGTCTGCGCTCCGACGTCAGCCAAGAAT
>JBARYO010000319.1:0-6300 GCA_049647905.1 Elainellaceae cyanobacterium
CCATTGTCGTGGGGATGGGCGAGCCCCAATGCATGCCCCAACTCGTGGATTAACGTGACGAATCCGAATCCCCCCTGCTTCAGACCAGCGTTGTTCCACCCGGTACCTTGCCAGTTAAAGTAACCGATGCCTTCCCCAAATGTCTCTGGTGGGGAAAACGCCCCTAATGCGCTAAATTCAGAACTGTCGACTAAGGCAAAGCCTAAGTCTGCGCTAGCTGTATTGTTTGCCGTTTGGACGAAGTCAATATTGGCAACGTTTGACCAAGTGTCCAGCGCCAGCATCATGGCTTTGATTTCAGAGTCAAACCATGTGGTGTTGGTCTGATCGATGTTGTAGTACGCATTATCTAATGCTGCGTTACTCCAAAACGAATAGGTAATGGTGTTGGAATCGAGGTGATTCCCTCCCCACAGAATGCCATCAATATAGTGATTCCCGGTGAGCGCTTTAACAGCCATAGTAGTTTGCCGCTTTAATGACGTTAGAGTACGGGGCGAAGAACCGTGAGTCTGATTCCCCGTGACCCCGTAGGTGTAAATCTAGGCGGCTCGCCACCGGATTACGCGTCTATTAGCAACAAGCTCACTTGGCTGTTTTCTGTCAGGTCCACTGTGGGTTTTGACGCCGCTTTACGGCAGTGAGAGCAAGGCTCAAAGAGCGGTCTGCTCTATTCGTTTACACTCAGATCCCTGATTAAGCATTGCTGACAATTAAACGGTAGACTGATGCTTGGCGCTACAGGTTGGGTTGCCGAAATCTCGGTGACTAATCGAGTCGTCGTTCAGTTCCTTCCGCCATCACCAAACGATATGATGCAGGTTCGCTTACCATTGCTCAGGTTGCTTCTACTGGGTCCGATCGCTTTCGGCAGTTTAGACTCTGATGCGATCGCTCAATCCCTGCCCGAAACCGCACCTGACTTACCGTCTGCTCTGCCCGACACAATTGACCAGACGGTCCCTGACCGGCCCTCTGACCCGGTCGAAGATAGGCCAGAGGGCATCCCAGATGAGCCTGGCCCTAACCTCGATATTCCAGTATCTCCTGAGGGCGTCCCCGAATCTGCGGCTCCCGGCGTTAGCTTTACCGTTGAGCAAATCGAGGTGGTGGGCAGCACCGTTTTAGGGACTGAGATTCAAGATCTCACCGCCGACTACACCAACCGGCCCATCACCTTCGATGACCTGCTCATCCTGCGATCGCGCATCACCCAGCTCTATGTTGACGAAGGGTACGTCACATCGGGTGCTTTTTTACCCAGCAACCAGGTGCTCACCGATGGGACAGTCACTATTCAGGTGGTAGAGGGGACGGTGGAAGCGGTGCGGGTGAGTGGAACCGAGCATCTGCAAGAGCGCTACATTCGCCAGCGGCTGACCACCGATACCCCGCTCAACCAGGCCGATCTTCTAGAGTCACTTCAGCTGCTGCAGCTCAATCCATTCGTCAGTCAGGTCAATGCGGAGCTGACGGCAGGCGCATCGCCGGGTCAAAACGTTCTGCTCGTCGCTGTGGATGAGCCGTCTCCCTTTACCGCGAGCTTCGGCGGCAGTAACTATCGTCCAACCAGCATTGGATCTGCTGAAGCTACTGCCAGCTTAGGATATAGCAACCTAATCGGTATTGGCGATCGCATCACGGGGTCCTATGGTCGTACGGATGGTCTTGATATTTTTGACGCCGGGTTTTCGGTGCCCGTCAACGCAAAAGAGGGCACATTGAGCTTCCGGTTCAACAGCAGTGAAAGCCAAATTATTGACGATGAGTTTGAAGACCTGGAGATTGAGAGCGAGACGCGCACCTATGGCTTGAGTTTTCGGCAACCCATTGTGCGATCGCCGGAGACGGAGTTTGCCCTCGGCTTGGGGTTTGATCTGCGGCGACGGCAGACCTTTATCCTGGACGATGTCCCTTTCTCCTTCTCTATTGGGCCAGAAGAGGGGGAGTCCAACGTCTCCGTGCTGCGGTTTTCCCAGGACTGGGTCAATCGCTCAGCGCGGCGGGTGCTTGCGGCCCGATCCCAGTTCAGCTTCGGGCTTGATGCCTTCAATGCGACGGTGAACGATTCCGGCATCGACGGGCGTTATTTCAGCTGGATTGGTCAATTTCAGTGGGTGCAGCAGCTCTCCCCCCGCAACCTGATGATCACCCGGCTGAGCACGCAACTGACTCCTGACTCCCTGCTTTCCCTAGAGCAGTTTAGTATCGGCGGCGTGGATACGGTACGGGGCTACGCTCAAAATCAGCTCGTAGCCGATAACGGCGCTTTGGCTGGCGTGGAATTTCGCCTACCGCTGACAGCTAATCCGCAGCGGCTTCAGCTGACGCCCTTCGTTGAGATGGGCACCGTTTGGAACAATGACACTCCGGACCCGGAGACTGCAACCATCGCTGGCTTGGGTCTGGGTGTCCGGTGGTTAATTGGCTCTAGCCTGTTCGTTCGCCTTGATTATGGCATCCCGCTGATTGAGGTGGATAATGATTCAGACTCGCTGCAGGACGATGGGCTCTATTTATCAGTGAATTTTCAGCCGTTTTGACCCGGTCTCTGTTAACTCAGGTTGGGTGGGCATTCTAGACAAGCGGCTTCAGCAGGGGCCGCTTTTTGCGTTAGTCTTGGTGATCCAATAACTGCACTTTTGCGCAGCTTGCTTGGTCAAAAACATCCATCCCCGATGCGATCGCGCGGCTTACCATGGGGTGTATTCGACTTAGACTATTGCGTTTGTTCTGTGGCTTAGGGCAACGTTTTCGGCTTAGAGGATGTTTGAAACGTGTCGGTTGAAGCGTTACGCTCCTGCTTCACTCTCTCTAACTCCCCTACGCTCTTCGCGCAGCGCGTCCGCAGGACGCAGGGGGATTGAGGGGGGTAATGCAGAACTTTTGCGACTTTTCAAACACCCCCTTAAAGCCCAGTGTTGTGTCGGCAGCAGAGCAGGCGACTGTCCTAGTGCATCAGGATAACTTCTCTATGACATGCTATCAAACCGTTTCGGCCTGCTGAGCCATCAACATAAGGTGAAGAGTCTGTGATTCTCAATTTCTGCGCTACTTTCCTATCTCGGCTATTTCCGCCAGACCAACAATCTCAGCATGCCTTGACCTGGTGGCATCAAAGGCAAGTCGACCGACTGCACGATAGTGCTGAACTCATTCGAGATGGCTTACTCCAGGAGTTGTTTGCCATTCGTCGGGGGCTAGAACTTGCCAGCGATGAGGATGGACTGGACACCCAAGCTAGTCTTCAAGACGGCTTGCGGCAGTTGGAAGCGCTGCATTTGCAGCTCGAAACGGTTAGTAACCTGCTGTCGCCTGCATTTGTTCAAGATAGTTTTCCCTTAGCAGTGCAGTATAGCCTCAAAGCGTGGGGCCAACGCCATCCCGCCATAACGCTGACGACTCAACTATCTCACAGAAAAACAGCGCCAGATTTCTCAAGCCGTATCACACTCACCTCTTTGGAAGAGTTGCTGAGGCTAACGTCAGATAACCTTGAAGCTGGTACGGAAATAACTATCAATTCAAACGATGAAGAACTGTCCTCCTCGCTGACAGTTCAAATCAAAAACTTGACCTGCGATCGCATTCGGAGCATTGCGCAGATAGAGGAGCTTCGCCATCTGCAAAAATCGTTTGAGTTTCTGACGGGCGGTCTGATGCAGCAGCAAGCGGATGATAGGCAGATTCGGTGGGAGTTCGTCTGGCCAATGCGCGATCGCGCCCCTGACTGATACTTGGTAAATTAGGGGTCAGGGTCGCTGGCGGCTGACAACCCCATCATTATGGCGATAGACCAGTAACATGCATATTTAGGGAGCACACCTCATGGCACAGACCTTTGTTGCCGTTGATGATCATGAATCCGTTTTGGGCGGCACGGTTGCTGCGCTGCAAAAGGCGTACCCAGACGCCAAAATTGTTACGGCTACTGCGGCTAAAGAGGCCAGGGATCAGATCGGTAGTGTAAAGCCAGATGCCGTTGTCATGGATTTGTCCATTCCTGAAACGCCAAACGATACGGCGCAAACCGATACTGGAATTCAGCTGCTGCGGACGCTGATGCAGCAATATCCAACGTTAAATATTGTGGTGCAAAGTGCCCATGTGCGATCGCTTGTGCGCCTCAAACCGCTGATTGACACCCATGAAGGAGGCTTTACCATTGCTGATAAAAGCCTCTCCCTTAAAGAGATGCTGACGAAGGTAGACTGGGCTCTGCAGGGGTTGATTTATACCCCACGGGAAATGCGAACCGGTGTTGAAGTGAAGCCTGAATGGCTAGATGTTCTTATTCTGGCCTTTCAAGAAGGGCTACAGGATAAGGCGATCGCTGAAAAAATGAACGTTTCGGAGCGCTCGGTGCGGCATTACTGGACCAAAGTCCAAGATGCCCTAGATGTCTACCCTGAAGCGGGAAAAAATATCCGCATTCAAACCGAAATTCGGGCAAGAGAAGAAGGTCTAATTGACTAACCTGCCTATTATGGAGCAACGCTGGTCGGGCACCGTCGTGCCAGGATTGATTGGTATTGGCGTCGTTGTGGCGGCGCGAGTTGCCGGACTGCTGCAGCCCCTTGAGTGGGCCGCCCTAGATACGGCATTGCGATGGCGGCCTGCCGAACCTACTGATCAGCGGGTTGTCGTTGTTGGCATCACCGAAGACGATATCAATGCTGCGGGGAGCTATCCCATTCCTGATGGGGTTCTCGCACAGCTGCTGCGTCAGCTTCAGGCTTACCGCCCCCATGCGATCGGTCTGGACATTGTTCGGGATATTCCCGTCGAGCCGGGGCATGGCGAGCTAGTGGCAGCGTTCCAGTCCATGGACAACGTGATTGGCGCTGAGTCAGTGATACCCGATCGCCTCGGGACAGTTATCGCTGCCCCACCGTCCCTCCCGTCCCAGCAGATTGCCGCTGTCGACAGCCTATTGGATGGTGATGGGAAACTGCGACGTAGCCTACTCGGTACCCCGACGGTGGACGGTGATTATCGGTTTACGATGGCGCTGCAATTGGCAAAGGTTTATCTGGAGCAGCGTAACGTAACGCTGGAAAACGGCATCAACGACCCTGCAGCCATGCGCTTCGGCACTGTTGAACTGCCACGGGTGCACCCAAATTCGGGGGGCTATGTCCGTGCGGACGCTGGCGGAAATCAGGTGTTGCTCAACTTTCGTAGTGGAAGCGAGCCATTTCGTATGGTCTCTCTCTCTCAGGTTTTGGAGGGGCCAGTGGACCCAGACTGGTTTCGCGATCGCGTTGTGCTTATTGGCCTCACCGCTAGCAGCACCAAGGATCTCGTCCAGTCCTCCGCCGTGGCTAGCTCTAACCCTGGGCTGGTGTTTGGCGTCGAAATTCAGGCCCATGCCACAAGCCAGTTGATCAGCGCTGTTCTCGATGGGCGATCGCTTCTGCGGGTTTGGGCCGATGTCTGGGAATACGGCTGGATAATCTTTTGGGGCGTTGTTGGCATTGGCGTGAGCCAGCTAGCGCAACGGCCAAGTCGCCACTTTGCACTGGTGATTATCACCAGCGTTGGGCTGGTGGGACTAGGCTATATCAGTCTGACCACGGGATTGTGGCTCTCTGTGGTTCCGGCACTAATGGCGTTTTTGGTCAATGCTGTTATTCTTCACGCGGTTGACCTTTACAATAAATCGCTTCAGGCGCGCGTCCGAGAGCGGCAGCTCGTAATTGAGCAAACCTTCACGGCGATTCACAACGGTCCGCTGCAAACGTTGGCAATGCTGATGCGCGACGTTGAGGATTCGAACGTTTCTAAACCTGCTGTACAGACTGGCCTGCAGCAGCTGAATTATGAGTTGAGGGGGGTATATGCTGCCATCAAACAAGAGGTAACCGAGGATGATCGACTCTACTTGCGGGGGCAGTCATCCCTCGACTTAAAAACGCCACTGCATGAGCTCCTTTATGACGTCTATTACGACGTCTTGCAGCGCGACTTTCCCAACTTTGTAGCGCTCAAGGTCAAGGTGACTAAATTTGAGCCCTTTGACGAAGTAACGCTCTCACCGAAACAAAAGCGAGATCTATGTCGATTGCTTGAGGAAATGCTGTGCAACGTCGGAAAGCACGCTGATGGAACCAGTCGATTAATTATTGAGTGCCGCTACGATAGCCCGTTCAACATCATTCGCGTCATCGACAACGGTATCGGCATTGCAACCCCCCAGGTGGCGATAGTTTCTAAGAAGACAAAAAGAGCGCCAAAATCAGTTCAGCTATCGGGCCAAGGGACACAGCAGGCGACGAATCTTGCTCGGCAGCTCAACGC
>JBARYO010000320.1:0-7435 GCA_049647905.1 Elainellaceae cyanobacterium
AGGCAAAGCCGAGGGCTAAAAGCACTAGACTAGCGATCGCGAAGGGCAGCATGGGTGGGGCTCCTGGGCAGGTGTGAGGATAATTAACGTTTCGAAGAGAAACCGCTCGTCCAATATACCCTCAAGAAAACACTACCACGGGGCCAAATAGGGTTTACGTGCCAGAAATTTCTGCTGTCACCCTCAACAAAAAAGAGCGCACAGCTCAATCACCTTCGTTTGCATCAGCATCTCCCCACGTCCCAGCTTGAGCCCAGCCTCCAGCTCTAATAGCACCGGCAGACTCTGCTGCAGCTTCGCGAGGGACAATGGCTTTACCTCCTGCTTGAGAAAATAAATTCGCTTTGGGTTACGCACCTCCGCCGCCTGGGCGATGGCCCGCTCATCGCGCTCTCCGGATTCAATCATCAACTTCACCCATAGCCAGGTCCGAAACTGCCCCACCAAGACGCTGACAATTCGCAGGCCGGGCTCGTTGCAGTTGAGCAAATCCTGCAGCTGGCTCAAAGCCTCTGCCGTATCGCCCTGACGAATGGCTCCAGCGAGTTTGAGGCTGCTCTGGGTATAGGTATTGACCAGCTGGGCGATCGCCTCTGGCGTCACCGGCTGACCATCCATGTAGATGCGCAGCTTTTCCAGCTCATTGTGGAGCTGCCGCATGTTGTTGCCGACAGCCTCCGCTAGGAGATCAGCAGATCCTGCTGCCAGGGGAAGCTGCAGGGCCGTTGCGGCGTCCTGGACCTGCCGGACAAGCTGATCGGTCTTCCAAGGGGCGATGGTCGAGAACTCCCGCGTTTTAGCGTATTGCTGCAGGAGTTTCGTCGACTTGAGCCGCCCATCGGGCTTTTGAGTGGCTGTGAATAGTAGTACTGTTGACGGCGGTATGCTAGGTAGCGTGCGCTGCAGCTCAGCTAGAACTAGTTTAGGACAGTGCTGACCCAACCCAGTGCCAGCCAGCCAGACCAGGCGATGCCCAGCCCCAAAGGGTGGGGTCATTGTCTGGTTGAGCGCAGCGATGACATCGGTATCTGCCGTATATTTGTCGAGGTTGATGCTGGCCCAGGCGGGGTCAAGGGACTGGGTGCGCAGCGCTTGGGCTGCCTGGTCAAGGCTATAGTCATCGTCTCCCCAAAAGAAGTAAATCGGCATCGGATGATTCAGTTACAAGAATTTATGCCTATACCGTCAGCTCAGCGGAAAGGCTACGCTGGAATGAAGATAATTATGACGAGGGAGTGCTCGTGGACGATCTCTATATGGACTATATTAACCGCGTGGCACGTATGACGCTGGCTGAGAGCTATGGCTCTCAGCTGAATTACGCCCAGCCCTCTGCTAAATATCGTCAGTCTGATAACGGCAGCAGTACCGCTGAACCCTTCCCAGGGTATTCTGTCATGACGCCGTCCCGAGGGGATGACCCCCGCAACGAAAAGACCTACAGCGCTCTAGAACAGCTGCAGAGCCAGCTCAGCGAAGCGCTACCAGGTGTGTTGGCCCCCGTTCCCCCCTCTAGTTTTCACCTCACCATTGCCGACTTAATTTGGCACGACGCCTACCGTGTTGCCGCCCAGTCTCCCGACTTCCACAGCAAGCTTCGCAATGCGATCGCCTATAGCTTACAGAGTTATGAAAGCCGCGCTGCGGTGCCCGCTTCACCCTGCATGTGGCAAATTCTTGGCCTAGTGGTAATGCCCCGCGCTATTGGAGTCGGTCTAGCCCCTAAAACCGAGGCGGCATACCGTCAAATCCTCGATTTACGGCGGTCCATCTATCAAAACCGCAACCTCATGGCATTGGGGGTTGAGCAGCAATATCATCTGACGGCTCATATTACCCTAGGCTACTTTACTGAGCGGGTTGACGCCATTGATCAGACTCTGGTGCGGAATAGGATTACGGCCCTAAACGATGAGTGGCAGGCCAACAGCGCTGCCCAGTCGTTCCAAATCTATGATGTGGAGCTGCGCCAGTTTGAGGATATGGCGACCTTCGCCCGGGAGCCCGACTGGCCCCAAGTGACCCTTGCTGCCGACTAAAGGCTAACTAAGCCCGACCGTAGTGCCCTGACAGCTGCCTGAGTACGATCCGCGGCAGAAAGCTTGCTGAGAATGTTGCGAACGTGGGTCTTAACCGTACCAATGGTGATGTAGAGAGCCTTGGCAATGTCCGCATTGCTGTAGCCGTCAACGATAAGTTCCAGCACTTCTAGCTCCCGCTCCGTGAGCGGATCCGTCTCTAGGACTTTCTCGTACTCGGGTAATGTCTGGCTCCGGTCTGTTGTCTCTTGTGCCTGGGCTTGCTTGAGCACAATGCGGGCAATTGTCGGGTCGATCCAGGCGTTGCCGTTGTGCGTTGCTAAAATGGCCTCTACCAGCTTCTCAATCCCCACGTCTTTGACACTGTAGGAGTCTGCACCTGCTGCAAATGCTGCTAGTACCGCCTCTTCGTTGTCCTGCATCGTCAGGACCAAGATTTTAGGGGACGTTGCGGCACCATCGGCTGACTCAGAGGCAAGCTGCTTGAGCTGACTGGTTACCTCAATCCCATCAATATCCGGTAGTCCGATATCGATAATGGCGACATCGGGCTGCGTTTTCTGAACGATGGCAATTCCCTGGGCACCGTCCGCAGCTTCGCCAACAATCTCGATATTGTCATGTTGCTTGAGTGCCGTCCTAAGACCAATCCGCGTCAGATCATGGTCTTCAACTAATACAACCCGAATCTTGCCCACAATAGTCTCATCCAAGATAGTTGCGTTCAACACAGTATGCATCATCCCACGGTATATCCGTGCATCTGCACTGAGTAGGACTTATAGCCTAAAGAAGTTATATCCGGTATCGTGCATTTCGCAAAGCCTCTTAATTCTTTTCAACGTACAGTTACAGATGTACATAAGACCTTGAACCAAGGTATGCAGATGATTGCAACTGCTGTGCTATGGCGACTCAATCGCTGAATCTTGTCCCGGCTCTTGCGTCGAATCCTGCCAGGTGGACACGGCCTTCAGCACCCCCGGAATTTCGTGATCGGCTGGGAACTCCAGCATGATTTCCCGGAGCCCTAGGTATCGCGATTCGCCAAAGGACAGCAGCATGCGTTGAAGGGCAAGCCAAACATCAGACTCAAACTCCCAGGCTCGTCCACGATTAGCGCGTCCGGCGATGGAGCGGAGAGCCCAAAAATAGCTATTTCGCACGGTCGATCCCCCCTTTTTGTAGGGTGGCACATCGTCTTTGTGTAAAAAAACGACCTCGTTTTCAATATGAGCTCTCATCATCAAACCCCTAATTCCTATAACAGCCCTGGTGGATTGCCCCTCGGCTACAGCAGCCTAAGCTGCTGCTCGCGACGATCAAGCACGGGTTCAAACGAACCATCGCGCTCTTGGCATTGACCCATGTTGGCTAGATCAACAGGATAGACCTCAGGAGACCAGTCCAACCCATCTCCCGCCGTATCGGGGCTCATCAGACCCTGGGCAGCGCGGCGGAGATCGGCGCTGGCGATCGCCAGGTCGGTGCGGTGCTCCAGATATAGATCCAACGCCTCTAGCGGATCCAGGCGATGGCTGTCATCGAGCTGGGGAAGGCGTGGCATTGCCATCTGGCTCGCCAGTTCAGGGTGGATCGTATAAGAGTGGGCGCGGGTGAGCTGCTGCTGTAGTGCAGCGTTGTCGATCACATCGAGCTGGGCTGGACGAATGCGGTAGCGAAGGCGGACAACGGCATCATCAATGCTGGCCTCCTCAATGGCCTTCAGCAGTGTGGCCAAGGGATCAGCGGCGTCACACAGGTCGGTCTCAATGGTGCAAAACTGCCGCACCCCTAAGGGGCAAAACTCTAGATCCGCGCGACCCCGTTCTAGATCCACAAGCACAAATCCTTTCGGCTCGTGCTCTTCGCTGAAGTCGACACGCTCGATGCTGCCAGGGTAGACCATCAGCGGTGACTCGCAGAGAATCTGATGCCGGTGCACATGTCCCAGGGCAACATAATCGAAGCAGGGTCGAGCAATCAGCGCTGTTGGCACGGTGAAGCCCTTGCCAACGGCCAGAAATCGCTCCGCACCATATTCTGCCGTATCTACCATCACATGGGCCAGCAACACCGTAGGCTGATCTGGGTTGAGCTGGCGAATTTCCCCCTCTAGGGCAATGCGTAGCCGGTCCAGCAGCAGATGGCTCACCTCACCCATGGAGAGGCCTTCAGTTTCGGGCCGCGTCAGCAGCGTGGAACGGGTCAGCCAAGGCAGGGTCACCACCTGCACTGAACCACCCGCTGTCTCCAGGCAATGGGTCTCTAGGCGATCGCCCACCACGATGCCAGGGACACCGAGAGTGCGGTAGATCGAGAGACTAGCACCGCCCTGACCTTGGGCGTATTGGTCGTGATTGCCCACCAGCAGCACTGCTGGAATACCGGCGGTAGATAGGCGGCGAAATTGCTGCGCAAAGGCCTCTTGCACCCGAGGGGCCGGGGTGGCATCGGGGAAGGCGTCTCCGCCAAACAGCACGAGATCAACCGGCTCGGCGATCGCCCGATCGATACAGTGCTTTAGTGCCCGCACAAAGTCTTCGAAGCGGGTATTGAGCCCCGTTTCTGGGTTCGTTTTGCCGTGGGACAATCCGCTACCCAGGTGGATATCTGATAGGTGTAAGAGTTTAATCACAGGCATTGCAGTGGGCTTGTACTATGGTACAAACGAATTTCACTACTGACAACTCCGCCGACAACCCCGTTACCGGTACCGCACCGCTGGCTCGCGACTGACCCCCATTCAGCGACCCCCTACGGGTGGCGTGGCGAAGAATCTCTGTCCTTTAGGACGGAGAGGATGTCAAAGCGGTATATCGGTATTGAATCTCTAGACAGACAGCAGGCGAACTTACCTTGTGCTATGTGCCCATTTCACTGCGCGTAATTGCCCCCTCAGCCGTTTCTTTATGGATAGATTTATCAAAAACTTACAAATATCCACGGAGATAGCGATCGCCATAGGTTGGAACGATAGCCCTATCCCGTTGAGATATTGTGAGAGACGACTATGGCTAGAGATCGTGCTGGAAATTCGGTCCGACAGGCCCGCAACATTACCCTAAAGGCAGGCCGCAACACCTTTCGTGACGCCGTTGGCCAATCTGATCAAAACGACTTCTATCGGTTCAGGCTAAATCGCAGCAGTCGGTTGTCTGTATCCCTATCCAATTTGACCGCCAACGCCGATGTTGCCATTCTCAACCAGGCTAAAACTGTAACTCAGCGCTCCTCCCTCGGAGGGCGGCGAGCGGAGAAACTGACCGCCAACCTTGAGCCAGGAATCTACTTTGTGCGGGTGTATCAACGCCAAGGAAATACCCGCTATCGCCTTGGATTGTCCTCTCGCCCCAACTCTGTTGGTGGTGCCGAAGGTTCGACTCTTACACCGGCTGTCGCCCCCGCGCCGTCCTCCTCGAATTCATCTCCTCTAAACCCGCTGTTGCGCCAGGTTCTCAACTTAACGAATGCCGCTAGACAGCAGCTGAATTTGCCCCCCCTTCGCATCAACACCACCTTGAATGAGGTTGCCCGGCAGCACAGCGCTGCCATGGCCACAGGCGATTTCTTCTCCCACGAAGATCCCAGCGGTCGACGGCCACATGAGCGCATTGCTGCCGCTGATTATGGATTTCGGGCAACGGCTGAAAATATTGCGGCGGGCTATGCAACAGCCGACAGGGTATTTCAAGCCTGGATGAATAGTCCCAGTCACCGGGTCAATATTTTGGATCCCAGGCTAGAGGAAATTGGGCTGGGATACGTTTACTTGGCGGCGGACACCGGTAATGTCAATCACAATCACTACTGGACTCAGGTCTTTACTCAGCCCCTATCCTAACCCCATGCCGGTAGGGCCATTTCCCTAAAGCCCTCGAACAAGAATGGTTTTGATTTCCCAGGGTCGCCAGTGGTTTAGATCCACAGAGGGTGGGTCGCCATCTTGCGGGCTGATGCTCCGCCGTTGCTCTAGCAGATCCGCTGACGTCTGGGTGATGCCCTTGGCATCGCCAAACAGCGACAGTGCCGTGGGTGCAGGTTGGCCCAAGCACTCATAGCCCCGCAGCGCCCAGCCAGCCCCATCCTCGGTCTGCTTGAAGGCGCTGAGAATGACGTTTTGAGGTAAGTGAATGAACTGGTTAGAGGCCGGTAGAGCTGAGGGCGGGGATAGTGATGGGGATGGCCGGACTAGCTGCAACGGGTGGTGCTGTTCGTAGCCTTTTTGCACTGTGGCAATGCCACATCCCCCACCGTGGGGATAAATGCTATAGGCCCAAGTGTGGTGACCCGCGTCAGCGAGGGGGTCAGGCCAGCAGGCTCCCCTTAACAACGTCAGCCGGATGCAAGAGGGCTGAAAATCGTAACCGTGGCGGTAGTCGCTGAGCAGGGAGACGCCGTAGTCCTGGTGGCGATCGCTCAGATCGCTCCAGTTGAGCGCTGGGACTTCCCACTGGGCCTGCTGTGCCGGAGTTTGGGGATTCGTCGGGCGCGGGGTGATGCCAAAGGGGGTTTCGGTGAGGGCCTCATCGGCGCTGAGGGCTAACGGAAATGCCGCTTTCACCAACACATGGCGCTCTTGCCAGTTGGTACAGCTCTGGATTGTCAGCTGAGAGCTACCGGCATCCAGGGTGTAGTCCTGTTGGATATCGGAACTGCCGATCCGCTGCACCACCCGGACACAATGCCGTAGGGGGCCATAGGTCTGCCATGTGATGGAACGCAGCTGTACCGGCAGCGGATGTTGCCCATAGTCAGGGTCGATATTCCAGGCATCCCAATATTGCCCCTGGTCGCGGAAGGCCTGTAGCTGATTGCCAGGGCCGCTGAGGACATCGCGATTGACTTGCTTGTCAAAAATTTGAGCGATCGCCCCCGTGTGGGGGTCGAGGATGACCCGTAGGTGGTCGTTCTCAAGCCGGTAGTCCGCTGGAGGCACTGGCAACGATTTTGGTAGGGCCTCCGGCGGCTCACCAGATGCCAACCATATCAGGCTATATCCCACCCCCGGCACAGCCTTAGCCCGAACCAGCATTGTCCTAGCGGCGGGGTCCACCTGGCACAGCAGCGGCCCTGCTTCGTCATAGGCCCACCCGCCGCCAGAGGACGCTGGCAGCGGCAGAGCCACGGTGCCATCCCGCGACCAGCTGAGGCTGTTGAACAGCACCCAAGGCTGGGCATTGGTCACTGGAGGCGGGGGCAGCGCAATTTGAGTCGCGATCGCCTCTAGGGCCGCGCTGGTGATACGGACGGCGGTCGCCTCGGTCTTGCGCCAAATCGGATCGACCTCGTCGTAGACGTCACGAATGGCGGAGCCCGGCAGAATGTCGTGGAACTGATTGAACAGGATGGCTTTCCATGCGGTGGTCAATTCGTCTTGGGGATAGGGTGATGAG
>JBARYO010000321.1:0-1823 GCA_049647905.1 Elainellaceae cyanobacterium
CTTCCACAACAGCTAATCCACCACCATACTTGAAGCCCTCCCGGCTGCCAGTGGCCACTACATGCTCGCGCAGAGCCGATAGCAGCTGCACCGTTTCCGGCTCCACGATGGTGCGCTTCTCATCATCCCGGTGGGTCTTGATGTCGTGCCCTTGACCCTTGAGAAATTTCACGTCTTCGTAATAGGCAGACTTGCCAATACCGAAGTGTTCTTGCAGCGCTTCCGGCGTAGTCAATGCATCAATCTCAACAGCCTCGCCCACCCGGACCGGGCCGGAATTCTGGGTCTCTGGAGCGGAATTCTGGTCATCCATTGAGAAAAATATTTTTTGTAGGACTCCCATATTATGGGAGTTACAGAGGATTCTCTGAATCAGAAGGATTACGAGTATGGGCCGGAATTCCGGTTAAGTTTTTGTGAGTGCTTTTTGCCCAAGTCAATGCCAAGATAGCCTTGACCTGAAAACAAACACGCCGTGGCTGAACATACCGCAAATCACTTTTATGTTGGCAGGCGAGTTTTGATAGAAGACGAGGAATGGATGATTACATCCTGTAGTTTCATTTTCGATAGGGCTACATTACGGCGGATAGCAGATATACAAAATCCCAGAGTGAGCTACCAGGGAGAGTCAAAGGAAATGGCCTTCAACCAGATTCCGCTGGGTAGCACCACCCAAGCAGCAGAGAGCTGAGCCCCTATCGAGAATCGGCCAAAGCGGGCTGTTCTGGGGGAGACCGTAGGAAGGGAACGTGAGCAAGCTCCTTACCCGCTCTGGCACTGAGCTGAGTAGGTGCGCTCACCCCATCCCACGCAATTCTTGACAGTCGCCTTCTCTCAGTGAAGCCTGCGCGAAACCTGCCCCAAAATAGTGCCGCTGTCAACTCGGTGACAGCACAATAGTTCTCGTGTACTATTGCTTCACTCTTTACGCACCGCGAGTCTGAAGCATCAGGCGTGCGCTCTACCGGCCACCTGCGTTAGGAGTTGCTGCCTGTGTTTATCGTCACCATTGCTGCTGGCTTCCCGTCGCCAGCGGAAGACTATGCTGAGGGTCCACTGGATCTCAACCAGCATTTGATTCAGCACCCAGCCGCCACGTTCTTTGTGCGCGTCAAGGGAGAGTCCATGATTGGCGCAGGTATTCACAGCGGCGATCTGCTGATTGTGGACCGGGCCGTAAACCCCACTAGCGGCAGCATTGTCATTGCGGTCTTAGATGGAGAGCTAACTGTGAAGCGCTATCACTTCAGCGGTGGCCGGGTAACGCTGCTAGCGGAGAATTTGGCCTTTCCCCCAATCGATATTGGCCATGACAGAGACTTTGCCGTCTGGGGCGTAGTGACTCGGGCGATTCACTACCTGACCTGATGCTGTACGCCTTAGTCGATTGCAACAACTTTTACGTCTCCTGTGAGCGGGTGTTTGCCCCCAGCCTAGAGAGGAAGCCAGTAATGGTGCTCTCTAACAATGATGGCTGCGTGGTGGCCCGCTCCAACGAGGTCAAAGCTCTGAGCATTCCGATGGGTGCGCCAGTTCATCAGCTGCGATCGCAAATCCGAGACCACAACATCCAGGTCTACTCCTCCAACTACACCCTCTACGGCGACCTGTCGCGGCGGGTGATGCAGACCCTGGAGCAGTTCACGCCGGATGTCGAGGTCTACTCCATTGATGAAGCGTTTCTGGGGCTCTCAGGGGATGTGGCAGCGATCGCCGGGCAGCTACGGCAAACGGTGCAGCAGTGGACCGGCATACCTGTCTCAGTGGGGGTGGCCCCGACTAAAACCCTGGCTAAGGTGGCTAACCACATCGCCAAGAAG
>JBARYO010000322.1:0-1610 GCA_049647905.1 Elainellaceae cyanobacterium
CATGAACTGCATCAGGCCACTGACGTGATAGACCGGCAGCGTGCAGCACGCGTTGACCTCATCTAGCTCGAAGTACTGACGAAAGCCTGCGACTGAGGCTGACAGGGTCTCCCAGGTGTGGATGGCAAACTTGAGTTGACCTGAGCTACCCCCTGTGGGAATCATAATCCAACCAGGTTCTGGGGCGTTCCGCTGGTCAGCCTTGACAGTTTCTAGCGGGGATCCCATGGTGCCATCGCGCCAAATCATATCCGGCTGCGCCAGGGTCAACGCCCTGTTCCATTCCTCAGCGGCCCAGTAGGGATTGGCCAAGAATACCGGGCATTGGGCGGCACAGGCGGCAAGGAACGACGCCAAGAACACCTCTGGCGCTCGCTCCGCCAGCATAATCGTAGGCAGCTTGCCCTGTTGATGCTGCACAAGCTGCCGATAGCGGCGAGCAAACACCGCGTCAAACTGAGGCGAAAGCGAATCGCTATGGGACCAGAGCCACTGTTCGTCACAGCGCCGTCGATAATAGTCTAGAGGCGAGACCATATCTGCGAAGCATCACCAGAATTGAGGCCATCGGCAAACCAGTGGGCGACGCCAAACCCAAGGGGGCGGGAGGAAGGCACCGTCGGAATCAGATGGCTGAAAATGTAGCGCCGCGCCACGGCGGTTTCAAAGACTGAAGACCATATTACATCGGCCTGGTACCGCTGGCAGACCTGCCGCAGCCGCGACGGAGATCCGGCGATCGCCCCTTTGATGACCACCACGCCTTGCCATCCGTGCTGCAGACAGTGTTCAAGCTGCGCGACGGTAGCCACAGACTCATCGAGGGCAATGGCGGTGTGGTAGCGCTGCTGGAGGGTGAGGAGTTGGGGAAACTGCTCTGGTGGTAGGGGCTGCTCTAGGCAGTCTATCACGGCGGTCTGTGGGCCAAGGCGATCGCACCGGTCCAGCCAAATTTGGGCGTCACTCTGGGTGAGGCCACCGTTGGCATCTAATCGCAGGGTGGCTTCGGTGGGCAATGCCGCCAGCAGCTGTTCAAATAGGTCTAATTCTTGCGCTAGCGGCGCGGCCCCAATTTTCCACTTAAACGTGCGACAGCCCTGGTGCCAGGGGGTTGACCATGCCCCTAGGGCCTCAGCGCCCGTCGGCAGCAGATGGGCACTCGCGCGCGGCCTGGAATCTGGCCGAGGATGATGGAGCCGGTCCCAGGCCGATTCGAGGCCAAACTGACAGGCTGGATAGCGGTCTGGAATGGCGTGGATTTGCGCTAGGGAAAGGTCGGGCGGCAGCGATCGACAAAGCCCTATGGCCTGGGCTTGGGTTTCGCCGCCAAACCAGGGTAAGGGGGCGATCTCACCGTAGCCCTGGCGATCGCCCACGGACAGGCGCACCAGCAGCCCCTCCCGCACATCCCAGCGCCCATGGTGGGTCTGTAGCGATCGCTGGAATGGACGACGATAAACCCGGTACGCAAAGCGCCCCATGTCGGTGATGCACCCCAATACAGACTATCTAGCTGGCAAGCGCCATTGATTCCGCTACAGCGGTCTCGTGCAGTCGCCCCATGGCAGCATGCAGGTCATGGGTAAGATGCCGCGCTATCTGCTTTGCCC
>JBARYO010000323.1:0-4651 GCA_049647905.1 Elainellaceae cyanobacterium
GACTGGGTGGGTGCTCCGGTAAACTCTGGCACATCCACCGTTGACGCAATTCCGAAGATATCGCTTTCCCCCGCGTCCACTCCGCTGTTTCCCACAACCATAATCACGCTGTCTCGGTCATCAAAGAAAGGGGACTCGACGCCTCGGTCGTCCCAAATCACTCGGACGTTAAAATCGGCAAAGTCTTCCCGGACCCCAGCTAGAATTTGGAGAATCTGCTCGCTCAAGCTACCATTGCCGCCATCGTTGCGGTCAAATGCTGAAAAGGCAGAGAAGTTGAACCCAGCGAAGGGGGGAGAAGGAATGTTGTAGCCTTGACCAAACGCTAGAGTCCCACCGTCAAAGTCAAGAATTAAGTCCACTGGCTCAGCGCTAAGGACGTTGTCATCTACGAGAAGATTGACGGCAATGTCTCCAGTCGTGTCAGAAAATCCATCAACCGCAATGTGGTAAGTCGTGCCCGCCACCGCCTCAAACATCACAGCGCTTTGGACAATGCTGCCATCACCGCTTTCCTGATCGTCGTTGGCGGCGACTTCCACCAGAGTGCTCAGGTCTGTTCCGGTGTAGACCGCCAATGTTGTATCAAAATTGCTCCCAAATGTGTTCAATAACACCTGGTCGCTAGTCGGCGCTGTCCAGGTCCACCAGGCCGAGTTGAGGACATCTGAAGCGGCGGCATGGTTGGGCTCGTCTGGTTCTCCACTAAAGCCAACGTTGTTACCGGTGTCGCTGGCGGCAGAGCCCGTGAGCAGGGCAGCATTGGCAAAGGCATCGTTGCTCTTAGGATCGACGCTCACAGTCAGGTCGATAGTACCGTTATTGACGCTGGTACCATCGACAGCGATTTGATAGGTGGTGCCAGCAACGGCCTCAAAGGTGACGGCACTCTGGAGGTCTCCACCGCTGTCGTCGTTGCTGGCAACCTCCACCAGGGCACCCAGTTCCGAGCCGGTATAGACCGCTAGCGTCGTGTCGAAATCGCTGCCAAAGGTGTCGACAGCAGCGACGCCGCTGAGGGGGGCAACCCATGACCACCAGGCCGAATTGGGGATACCAGAGGCACCGGCGTGATCTGGCTCATCAAGTTCTCCTGTAAACCCGATGTTAGTGCCGCTGATGGTGGTATTAATGCCGCCGAGGGCGATGCGATCGGCAAAGCTATCGTTGCTGTCGGCAATCAGATCCAGATTGAGGTCAATGTTGCCTGTGCTGGCGCGAAAGCCATCGACAGCGATTTGATAGGTGGTGCCAGCAACGGCATTGAATGCGACAGCGCTCAGCAGGTTATCCCCGCTGTCGTCATTGCTGGCAACCTCCACCAGGCTGCTATCGAGGGTGCCGGTGTAGACCGCTAGCGTTGTGTTGAAGTCGCTGCCGAAGGTATCAATAGAAACCAGGCCACTGGTGGGCGATCGCCAAGACCACCAGGCCGAGTCGATGCCGATAGAGGCACCAGCGTGATCTGGTTCTTGGGCCTCTCGGGTAAAGCCGACGTTGGTCCCTGTCGTGGTGATGTTGAAGCCATTTAGGGCGATGCGGTTGGCAAAGGCGTCGTTGTTGGGCACCAGCGCCAGGTTGAGGTCAACCGTGCCCGTGCTGGCGGCGAACCCATCGACGGCGATTTGATAGGTAACCCCAGCGATCGCCTCAAACGTAACCGCACTGTGGGAATCTGGCCCGTCATCATCGTTGCTGGCCACCTCTGCTAAGGCGCTGAGGCTGCTCCCCGTATATACGGCTAGAACGGTGTCGTAGGTGCTTCCGACCGTATCGAGGGAGACCATACCGCTATCAGGGGCTATCCAGGACCACCAGGCCGAGTTGAGATCCCCCGACGCCTCAGCATGATCCGGCTCGTTAGGTTCTCCCGCAAACCCGAAGGTTGTGCCGGAAACGGTGAGGTTGAAACCGCTCAAAGCGAAGCGGTTAGCGAAAGCATCGTTGACCAAATTAATCATGTTGTCTACGTCCTGGTTGAGCAACCTTTGTAAAGGACGCCCAGAGTAATAGATGGGCGAACATCGTGACTTGTGAGATTGGTATACAAACTCACCTACGTTATGGCCTACGGCAATGGAAATGGCTACCGAGATGGCTGTCACAATTGATACATCGATAGTCTTCTGTCAGCGGAGCGATCGCGGCAGCGGACATGGCGTGACTCAACCGTCTTGTGGACCACGCCCTTCGCCCCAACTAGTAGACACAATCCATTTTCTCGCTTATACTCTCCGCCACTAGCACCCGTTGACGCCCTTACGGAGGAATGCAAGCTCTACAGCGAAACTATTGTCGAGGTAATGTATCAAGCATGGTTCAAGCGGCGTCTTTCCCAATTCAACAGCCCCATTACAGTCTTCGCTGTCCTCTGTGCGATAGCGACTATGGCGCGGATCCGTTTCAGCTCAGCTGTCAGGTTCCCCACGCACCGGCGCTGTTGCGGGCGGTCTATTCCACCAAAACCATGACGGTCAATCCCCGACGGCCTGGCGTGTTTCAATTTAGCGACTGGCTTCCGGTGGCGCGCTGGTTTGGCGTGACGGGGAAGCCCATCACCTATGCCAGTACCGCGTTGGCCCATTACCTAGGTCTGGACCGCTTATCTATCAGCTTCAATGGCTACTGGCCAGAGCGGGAGGCTTACCTCTTGACCGGGTCATTTAAAGAGTTAGAAGCTCCAACTGTGTTGGCCCGAATTCCTGAAGCTGATCCGCGGACCCTCGTTCTGGCGTCAGCCGGAAATACGGGGCGGGCCTTTGCCACCCTTTGTTCCACGTTGAAAATTCCCCTATGTCTGGTGCTGCCAGAAACCAGCCTGCAGGCGATTTGGGCCACAAAGCCGTTTCACCCCTGCGTGCAGCTCATCACTGTTGGCGCTGGAGGGGACTATTCCGATGCGATCGCCCTAGCAAACTTGATCAGCCAGATGGACGGCTATGTCCCCGAGGGTGGCGCGGCCAACGTGGCGCGGCGCGACGGCATGGGGCTGACGGTGGTTGATGCGGCCTTGACCCTAGGCCATATTCCTAACCATTACTTTCAGGCGGTGGGTTCCGGAACCGGGGGGGTGTCGGCCTGGGAAGCCAATCTGCGGCTTCTGCAAGATGGGCGATTTGGCCGTCAGACCATGACGCTGCACCTGGCGCAGAATGCTCCCTTCACCCCCATGGTGACGGCGTGGCAGGCAGGATATCGCCAGATCACCCCAACGACAGAAGCGATCGCCAAAGCCCAGATCGACCATACGGCGGCCAAAGTGCTGACCAACCGCAACCCAGCCTACAGTATCACCAACGGCGTCTATGATGCTCTCTCGGCCACCGGCGGCCAGATGTACAGCGTGACGAACCAAGAGGCAGGCCAGGCGCAGGAATTATTTGAGCATCTAGAAGGCATCGACATCAGTCCAGCATCGGGGGTGGCGCTGGGGGCGCTGATGCAGGCCGTTGCGACCAACAAAGTAAGTCCAGATGACGCGGTGCTGCTTAATGTTACTAGCGGGGGCATCCGCAGAGTCCAGCAGGATTATGCCCTGCATTACTTGAAGTCAACATTGGCCTTCTCCCCCCGTGATATTCAATTAGACGTGGTGCAACGCCGTCTAGGAGGAGACCTTTGCAAAACCTGATTATGGCCACCGCGCTAACGGCGATCGCCACCCCGGCCAAACGGCGGCTTGTGGCCCAAACGCGCCGCCTCGAAGCGGTGCAGGCCGAGTTTTTGCAGTCGCTGCTGCAGGCCCACCGCGACACCGCCTTTGGCCGCGAGCATCACCTCGGGGAGATTCGCACCATTGACCAGTTTCGCGATCGCATCCCGGTACAGCCCTATGCCGCGTTCGATCCCTACCTGCAGCGCATGGCCCATGGGGAGGCTAACGTCCTTGTCCCTGACCCGCTGATTTACTTCAACATCAGCAGCGGCTCCACCGGCACAAAGAAGCTGATTCCCGTCACCAAGCGATCGCGACAGTTCCTCTCGCGGGCCAGCCGCGCCGCCATCGGCTTTGTCTTCAGCGCGGCGGCGCGGGAGAAGCGGCCACCGGGCAAAATGCTGTTCCCCATTTCCACCAACGACCACGGGCAAACCCCCAGCGGCATTCCCTATGCGCCCGTCAGCACCAGCGACATGCGGTTGATGGACGCCGTTTCCCGCCAAATTTTTGCCTACCCCTTCGACGTCTTTCAAATCGCAGACACCACGGCACGTTCCTATGCCTGTCTTCTGTTTGCCCTGCGGAATCGCGCCCTTCGCACCATCAGCGCCACCTTTCCGGTGCTGGCGCTGCAGATGTGCACCTTTTTAGCCACCCACGCCGACGCGCTGATTCAAGATATTGCGGCGGGAACCATCGCATCCTGGCTCACGCTGGATCCTCACCTGAGGCAGGTGCTAGAGCGTCAATGGTCGGCATCACCCCAGAGAGCCACCGAGCTGCGGCAGGTGCTTAAAACCCAGGGTCGTCTGACGCCAGAGCTGGCCTGGCCTGGGCTGTCGTTTATGATTACGGCGCGAGGAGGGACGTCGGACTTTTACTTTGAGCGATTCCCGGAGTATTTCGGCAACCTACCGATATTTGGCGGCACCTATGCCTGCGCAGAGGGGGTGATGGGGGTCCACCGCGACTTCAATACTGACAGCGTCATCC
>JBARYO010000324.1:0-13908 GCA_049647905.1 Elainellaceae cyanobacterium
GGCCTAGTGCTGGGGGCCATCCACGGCTGGTTGTCCCAGCAGCCCCGCGTCAACGACGTGGCCGTGGGCATCGCCATGATTATCTTTGGCAGCGGCGTGGCCTTCTTCTTTGGCAAGCCCTTCATTCAGCCCTCCGCCCCTCAGCTCCCGACCATCAATCTGGGCGGTGACGGAATGGCCCCTGCCCTCCAGGCCGCCCTGCAGATCAGCCCGCTGTTTTTGATGGGGCTGGCGATCGCCCCCTTGCTGAAATGGTTTTTCCGCTCTACCCGCTGGGGCCTGCTGGTGAGAGCGGTGGGAGATAGCCCAGAGGCGGCGCGGGCCATGGGGGTGTCGATTTTTAGGGTGCGGATGCTGAGCGTGATGGCGGGCAGCTTTTTGGCGGGTATCGGCGGGGCGTCGCTGTCGCTGTATTACCCCGGCGTCTGGACCGAGCGCATTTCCAGCGGCCAGGGTCTGATGGCGGTGGCCCTGGTGATTTTTGCCCGCTGGAACCCGGTGCAGTGCCTTTGGGCCTCGCTGCTGTTTGGCGGAGCCCAGGCGCTGGGTCCGGCGCTGCAGTCGGTGGGGGTGCAGGAGGGCTATTACATTTTTAATGCGGCTCCCTATGTGCTGACGCTGCTGATTATGATTTTGACCTGTTCCCCGAAGCGAACGCTGGCCGGGGTGCCGGGGGCGCTGGGGACGAATCAGTGACCCGTAGAATTTATGCAAGTAGAGTGCTTCCTGTACGTCTTGTGATTCCCCCGCCTTTGGCACCCCCCTTACCTAAGGGGGGCTTGGGGGGGATCCTCACCCAGTCAAACTTAGGAGAACCAACCTATGGGACGCTTTGTTGACGCTGACCCCTACCCCTACCCCTACAACGGCGACCTGCGCCCTGAAAACACGGCGCTGATCATCATCGACATGCAGACCGACTTCTGCGGCATCGGCGGTTACGTCGATCGCATGGGGTACGACCTCTCGCTGACCCGCGCCCCCATCGAGCCTATCGCCTCGGTGCTGGCGATCGCCCGCGACCAGGGCTACATGGTGATTCACACCCGAGAAGGCCACCGTCCCGACCTATCGGACCTGCCGGAGAACAAGCGGTGGCGATCGCAGCAGATTGGTGCGGGCATTGGCGACCCTGGTCCCTGCGGCAAAATTCTGGTGCGGGGAGAGGCGGGGTGGGACATTATCCCAGAGCTGGCCCCCGCTCCGGGCGAGGTGGTAATCGATAAGCCCGGCAAAGGCTCCTTCTACGCCACCGACCTAGACCTGGTCTTGAGCCGTCGCCGCATCCAGAACATCATTCTCACCGGTATCACCACCGACGTCTGCGTCCACACCACCATGCGCGACGCCAACGACCGGGGCTATGAGTGCCTGCTGCTGTCGGACTGCACCGGGGCGACGGACTACGGCAACCACCTGGCGGCACTGAAGATGGTCAAGATGCAGGGGGGCGTGTTTGGGGCAGTGGCCACCTCTGAGGCGTTTATGGAGGCGGTGCAATCATGAGAACGGAAGCCCAGACCGAAACCCAGGTCCAAGCTCAGTTACCCCCCGACCTACGGATGGTCGGGATGACCAAGCAGTTCGGCAGTTTGGTTGCCCTAGAGGACGTATCATTGCACCTCAAGCCAGGCACCTTCCACGCCCTGCTGGGGGAGAACGGGGCCGGGAAAAGTACGCTGGTGAAATGCGTCATGGGCTTTTACGCCCCGACGGCAGGGGAGGTGTTCATTGACAACAGCCCCGTCAAAATCGAGAATCCCCGCGCCGCCCACAGCTACGGCATCGGCATGGTGTATCAGCACTTCACCTCGGTACCGGCGATGACGGTGGCGGAGAACCTGGTGCTCTCCCGGGGCGATGGCGGCGGCGTTATTAACTGGAAGGCTGAGACCGAAGCGCTCCAAGAGTTTATGGCTGCCGCCCCCTTCCAGGTGCCTCTAGACATCCCCATTGGCCAGCTGGCGGCGGGGCAAAAGCAAAAGCTGGAGATTTTGAAGCAGCTCTACTTGCACAGCCGGATTTTGATTTTGGATGAGCCCACCTCGGTGCTCACCCCCGGCGAGGCGGACGAGGTGCTGGGGCTACTGCGCCTCCGCGTCACGGACCAGGCTCTCAGCGTCCTGATGATTTCCCACAAGTTTCGGGAGGTGACGGCCTTTGCCGATGAGATCACGGTGCTGCGCAAAGGCAAGCTGGCGGGGCAGGGGCAGGTGAGCGAGCTGAGTGTGGCTGACATGGCGGAGATGATGATGGGGGAGCGCCAGCAGCCCACCGCCGTAGACAAGGCGGCGATCGCCGAAACCGTCCCCGTGCTGGAAATTCGTGACCTCCATGCCGACAAAGACAGCGGCGTCGAAGCGGTGCATGACCTCAGCTTGACGGTGCATCGGGGCGAGATTGTCGGCGTCGCCGGGATTTCCGGCAATGGCCAGCGGGAGTTCATCGAGGCGTTGACGGGACAGCGATCGCCTACAGCAGGCACCGTGCAGGTCAACGGGGAACCCTACGGCGCTACCCGCTCCGAGATGGCCCAGCATAAGGTCTTTTCCCTGCCCGAAGAGCCCCTGCGCAACGCCTGCATCCCCCACATGAGCGTGGCGGAAAATATGGCCCTGCGCACCTTCGATCGCCCGCCCCAGGCCAAGGGATGGCTACTCATATTCAAGGCCATTCGCAGCGCGGCGGCGGGTCTGATTCAGCAGTTCTCCGTCAAAACCCCGTCTACAGAAACCCCCATCCGCAATCTGTCTGGCGGCAACGTGCAGCGGGCCGTGCTGGCGCGGGAGCTTTCTAGCGAGGCCATTAACCTGCTGATTGTGGCTAACCCCTGCTTTGGCCTTGACTTTTCCGCCGTGGACTTCATCCATACCGAGCTGGTGGCGGCCCGTAACCAAGGGGTGGCGGTGCTGCTAGTGAGCGAGGACCTAGATGAGCTGCTGAAGCTTTCGGACCGCATTTTGGTGATGAGCGAAGGCCGACTGGTGTACGAGAGTGCGATCGCCGAAGCAGACTACACCGCCATCGGGCGCAGCATGGCGGGCCAGTAGGTTTAGAACCAGCGACATGTATACCATTTCAGCCCAGCCCTACGACTATCCCCTACCCGATGACCTTAGCCATCTGGCGCTGGTAATCATCGACATGCAGCGCGACTTCCTAGAGCCCGGCGGCTTTGGCGACGCCCTCGGCAACGACGTCCAGCGGCTGCAGGCCATTGTGCCCACGCTGCAGCAGATGCTAGAGACCTTTCGCACCCTCGGCTTGCCCGTCATTCATACCCAAGAGTGCCACCACCCAGATTTGTCCGACTGCCCGCCCTCCAAAGTGGCGCGGGGAAAAGGCGCGTTGACCATTGGCGATGCCGGACCCATGGGCCGCATTCTGGTGCGCGGGGAACTAGGCAACGCGATTATTCCTGAGCTTGCGCCCAAGGCGGGGGAAATCGTGATTCCCAAGCCGGGGAAAGGCGCATTTTACAACACCGAGCTGACAGAAAAGCTGAAAGGCCGAGGCGTTACCCACCTGATTATTTCAGGGGTGACCACCGAGGTTTGCGTACAGACCACCATGCGCGAGGCCAACGATCGCGGCTATGAGTGCCTGATGGTGGAGGACGCTACGGAAAGCTACTTTCCTGAATTTAAGCAGGCCACGCTGGAGATGGTGCGGGCCCAGGGGGCGATCGTGGGTTGGACGGCCTCGGCTGCGGCAGTGATGGACGCATTATTGCGCCGTTGACGGCAGTTTTTTTATGGCAGACCCCAAACCGACGCGTCATGATGAGAGGCTGGACCTCAGTGACTCGATTGTTGTCAATCTGAACGAACTCACCGCGCACCCCGAAAACTACAGCTTTTTCACCTTTCGGCCTAACCTGAAGAAACTGGTGCTCTCAGGTGCTGAAGACAGTAAGCACATCAGTATTTTGTGGTACACCGCTTCGAGTAGCACCGTGGGGCTGCACTACCACGCCATGACTGAATCTGTGTACACCATCGATGGTATTCAGCGCGATGCGAAGGGAGCCTATCCCACGGGGTCGCTTTACTTCAATCCTCCTGGCAGTGGGCACGAGATTTCAAGCAGCACGGGATTTTTTCTTCTCGCCTACGCAGCACCAGCTGATTTTATCAATACGAATCTGATCCGACGCTATACCCCGGTTAGACTTGACGTTACTAGTTCAAAGGTGGAAACGACCTATCCCTTTAGGGCTATCCAAGATGGTGTCCAAATCTACAAGGTTCCCTTGGATTCTACTGGCGGTATCAGTTCTCAGCTCGTTAAGAGCGTGTCTTCAAAACGCTATGCTTACAGCGGCAACTACCTGCTTGTACTCAACGGCCGCTGTCATATCAACGGCACGAGCTTTAATGCGGGCATGCTGATTGTCGCCGCCAGCATTGAGGCACAATCCTATATCATCAGTGCGGCTGAAGGCATCCCTTGTTTGCTGCTAGGACTATCATTTGGTCTGGGGGAAGAGCTGTAGGTCACGATTTGAGGCATTGGGACCGCTGAGGATTCTGCTGTTTGCCTTGAGCCTGACAGGAAATACAGTCTCCTACAATCACCCCGATTAAGATGGAATCGGCAAAACAGCTTATATTCAGGAGATCCCCATGGCACGTCACAAAATTGCCCTTGTCGGCGCTGGACAAATTGGCGGTACGTTGGCTTTTCTGGTGGGATTGAAAGAGCTGGGTGATGTCGTGCTGTGCGACACTGCTGATGGCATTCCCCAAGGTAAATCACTGGATATCGCTGAAGCTGCGCCGGTGGAAGGGTATGACGCCATATTTCAAAGCACAACAGGGGACTATAGCCGACTGCAAGGGGCTGATGTCGTGATCGTCACTGCTGGGCTTCCCCGCAAGCCAGGGATGAGCCGAGATGATTTGCTGTTGATTAACGCCAAAATTATTGGCGGCGTAGCGGATGGTGTTAGGCAGTATTGTCCCGATGCATTTGTAATTGTGGTCACGAATCCGCTGGATGTGATGGTCTGGGTGATGCAGCAGCGTAGCGGTCTGCCAGCACATCGAGTCGTTGGAATGGCGGGTGTTCTAGATTCCGCCCGCTTCCGCTGCTTTCTGGCCGAGGAATTCAACGTTTCTGTGGCAGATGTGACGGCTTTTGTCTTAGGAGGGCATGGCGACGCCATGGTTCCGCTGGTGCGGTATTCCACGGTGGCCGGCATTCCTTTACCTGATTTAATTGACATGGGCTGGACCACATCGGAAAAAATTGAGTCCATTGTCGAGCGAACGCGAAACGGTGGTGCTGAGGTTGTCGGATTTCTAAAAACAGGTTCAGCATTTTATGCCCCAGCCTCTGCCGCAGTCCAAATGGCCGAAAGCTATCTCAAGGACAAAAAGCGTGTCTTGCCCTGCGCTGTACGGTTATCTGGGGAGTACGGTGTTGATGGGATATACGTTGGTGTGCCCGTCGTCATTGGTGCTAACGGCGTAGAGCGCATTATTGAAGTTAAGTTAAACGCTAACGAACAGCAGATGTTTGACGCTTCGGTGGCATCAGTACGGCAACTAGTAGATAAGCTACAGACGTTGCCTGAGGTGGTCTAGACTAAGTTCAGCCTACCGGCTCCAAATTTTGTGAGGCACAGGTTTGAGGCCAGCAGTGGTTGTTGAGGTCAGCTGGCGCTCACAACATACCGAATTAGAAGTACTGCTAATTGCCCCTCAAATGCCGTTATCATGGCCTGTGACGCTATGGCTAACAAAGTAGACGTGTTATGGGTAGACAGCGATCGCTTCTGGCGCTGATTTTAGGGCTGACTTTAGCGGCGGTGGTAATCATCGCCCAAACGCCAGCGCGGTTGGGGCTAGACCTACGGGGAGGCTCGCAGCTCACCCTCCTAGTAAAAACCACTGACGCTGTCCCGACGATTACCCCAGAGAAGCTTGCCGCCGTTCAGGGGGTAGTCGAAAACCGCATCAATGGCCTGGGGGTGTCGGAAGCGGTGGTGCAAACGGCTGGAGAAAATCAGCTTTTAGTGCAGCTCCCCGGCGTTAGCGATCCTGAGCAGGCCGAGCGCGTGTTAGGGGGAACAGCCCAGCTAGATTTCCGTGAGCAGCAGCGCGATACCTCACCTCAAGTGCTGACCACGCTGCTCAACGACCGCCGCGGCATTGAGGCGGATGAGTCTTTGGATCAGCAGGAAAAGCAGGCAGCGCTGGCGTCCGCCGATGTCGCGATCGCAACTTTGTTCGAAAAGACTGATCTGACTGGAGAAATGCTGACCGATGCCTACGCCGCACCTGTGCCAGGAGGCAATAACTGGGAAGTGGTGCTGGCGTTCAACGATAGGGGCGGTCAGGCGTTTGCCGACTTGACTAAAAACGTAGCCGGCACCGGGCGGACCCTAGGTATCTTCTTAGATGACACGCTCCTCAGCGCCCCCACAGTGCAGGTGCAATATGCCGAGAATGGCATCACTGGCGGACGCGCCAGCGTCACCGGACGGTTCACTACTGAAGAGGCCAACGAGCTAGCGATTCAGCTGCGGGGTGGCTCCTTACCGGTGCCGGTAGAAATTGTCGAAAACCGTACTGTAGGAGCAACCCTGGGGCAAGACAGCATTCGCCAAAGCCTCTACGCCGGTATTGGTGGTCTAGTGCTGGTGCTGGTGTTTGTTGCCGTCTACTACCGCTTGCCGGGGCTGATTGCCGATTTCGCACTGATTATCTACGCGACTCTTACCTTCGCAGTGTTTGCTCTGCTCCAGGTCACCCTCACCCTACCGGGAATTGCGGGCTTCATTCTCAGCATCGGCATGGCTGTCGATGCCAACGTGCTGATTTTTGAGCGCACCCGTGAGGAGCTGCGGGCGGGCCGCACCCTGTACCGATCGGTGGAGTCTGGCTTTTACCGCGCGTTCTCCAGCATTCTCGACAGCAACGTGACCACCCTCATCGTCTGCGGAGCGCTGTTCTGGCTGGGGACGGGACTTGTTAAGGGCTTTGCCCTTACCCTCGCCATTGGGGTGCTGATCAGCATGTTCACCGCGTTGACCTGCAGCCGCACGTTACTGCTGCTGGTACTCACTATCCCCAGCCTGCGCAAGCCAGAGCTGTTTTGCCCCAATTTGCCCCCTAGCCCAGCTAAAACGCCGTCCGCGCTCTAGTTCATTCCGTACGCCATTACTCTGCAACCCATGAAGCTACAGATCTCAAAACAGCGATCCCGTTGGTGGACCATTTCTCTGGTCCTGATTGTCGCTAGCGTGGTGGCGATGCTGGTGTCGTGGCGCACCATCGGGTCTCCTCTACGCCCCAGCCTAGATTTTATTGGGGGCACCCGGCTGCAGATTGAACGGGACTGCGATGTTGCAGCCTGCGAAGACCCCATTGATCTGACTGTGGTGCGGGACGTGCTGACAGACCAAGGGCTAGCTAGTAGCTCCCTTCAGCTGCTCGGGCGCGATCGCGAGGCTTTGTCCATTCGCACTGCCGAACTCAATGTTGACCAGCGTACCAGCCTGCTGGATGCCCTTGGCGATGCCGTAGGGCCATTAGACTCGACCGCGCTGCAAATCGATACCGTCGGCCCCACCATCGGCCAACAAATTTTCCGCTCTGGTCTGACGGCTCTGCTGGTGTCGTTTTTGGGTATCACGGTCTACCTCAGCGTCCGCTTCCGGCTGGATTACGCCATCTTTGCCCTAGTGGCCCTATTCCACGATGTGTTTGTCACCCTAGGGGTGTTTGCGGTGCTGGGCTTGACGCTAGGGATAGAAGCCGACAGCTTATTTATTGTCGCCCTGCTGACTATTGTGGGCTTTTCCGTCAATGACACGGTGGTCATTTACGATCGCATTCGTGAAACCAGCAAAATCAATCCGACCCAAGACTTTGACGACGTTGTGGATGCGGCGGTCAACCAAACCCTGACCCGCTCCATCAACACAACCCTGACCACAACCCTGGCCTTAGTCGCTATCTTCCTGTTTGGCGGTGAGACCCTAAAGTACTTCGCCCTAGCGCTAATCATCGGCTTTATCTTAGGGGCCTACTCTAGTATCTTTGTTGCTAGTACGCTGCTGGGCTGGTGGCGAGAGCGATCGCCCTTACCCGTTTTGGACGACTATGAGGATGAGGATGAGGGCGAGCCAGCGCGAGATAGCTTCGAGGACGGGCCGGACAACAAGGCTGTACTGTAGCGGCAACCAAACGCGGTATCATAGCGGCGCTGCCACCTCCTAACCGCCATGACCCCTTCACCCCTTCACCTTCCCCCGATGGGCTGCGGCACCTGGGCTTGGGGAAATCGGCTGCTGTGGGACTATAGCGCCGATATGGATCAGGTCCTTGAGGCCGTATTCAACACCTGCGTCAGCCAGGGCATTACCCTCTTCGATACCGGCGATTCCTACGGCACCGGACGGCTCAACGGACGCAGCGAAACCCTACTGGGTCAGTTTAGCCAAGCCTACAGCGGTCCCAACACAGACAAAATTTGCCTCGCTACGAAGCTTGCGCCCTACCCCTGGCGGCTGACGCGCAAGTCCATTGTTTCAGCTCACGCCGCCTCTGCCGAGCGCTTGGGACGGGTCGATTTGGTACAGCTCCATTGGTCAACTGCCAACTATTTGCCCTGGCAAGAAAACGTGCTGCTGGACGGTTTAGCAGACTTATACGAGCAAGGCAAAGTTGCGGGGGTTGGCCTCTCAAACTTTGGCCCTCAGCGCCTGCGGCTAGCCCATAGGCGGTTGGATCAGCGGGGGGTGCCAATCAAAACCCTGCAGGTGCAATACTCCCTGCTATCTACCTATCCCGTGGATAGGTTAGGGCTGAAGGCGGTTTGCGATGAGCTAGGGATTCGCCTCATTGCCTACAGCCCGCTGTGCCTGGGAATTCTTGCAGGGAAGTATTCTGAGGACGGCCCTTATCCGAAGGGGCTGCGGGGATTGGTATTTCGGCGACTGCTGCCCAAAATTCGCCCTCTGCTGACCCAGCTGCGAGAGACAGCCCAGAATCGGGATAAGACCATGGCGCAGGTGGCGTTGAACTGGTGCATTTGCAAGGGGACAATGCCGATTCCAGGAGCCAAGACCCCCAAGCAGGTATCGGAGAATTTGGGGGCAATGGGTTGGATGCTAACGCCGGAAGAGGTCGCGGGTTTAGATGGGGCGATCGCCCGAAGTGACGGCTCGGCAGTTCAAAACCCCTTTCAATCGAAATAGGACTGCCTGGGGCAGGCTTAGCTCACAGGTAAAGATCCGGCTTCTAATGCTGGGGCCAAACCCACCCATATTTTAGGCGGATAGCCTAAAGCTCACCGCACTTGTCGATAACAAGCTTGGCTTTCGGCTTACCACTGCCTGTGCCATAGGATTCGAGGGTTTTCACCACATCCATGCCGTCTGTCACCTTGCCAAACACAACGTGCTTGCCGTCAAGCCAGTCGGTGGTGATGGTGGTGATGAAGAACTGGGAACCGTTGGTACCAGGTCCGGCGTTGGCCATCGACAGAATCCCAGGCTCAGTATGCTTGAGGGTGAAGTTTTCGTCTTCAAAGGTCCGGCCATAGATGGACTTACCGCCGGTACCGTTGTGGTTTGTGAAATCTCCTCCCTGGCACATAAAATTGGGGATAATGCGGTGGAAGCCGCTGCCTTCGTAGCCAAAGCCAGGCTCACCAGTACAGAGCTGACGAAAATTTTCGGCGGTTTTGGGAACGACGTCCGCAAACAGCTCCATCGTGATACGACCCAGGGGCTCGCCATCGGCGGTGACATCAAAGTAGACTTGGGGATTAGACATATTTGAAGAAGTACGTTCGTTAGACCATTTGAGCTAGATGATGCCCATAGGGGGACATGACATCCCTGCTGAACGGAGAGGGTGGGATTCGAACCCACGGTACCTTTCGGTACACTCGATTTCAAGTCGAGCGCATTCGACCACTCTGCCACCTCTCCAGAGACTAACTCAGCGTTAGCAGGCTTTCCATTGTAATATAATTCCACTCGGACGATTCACCTGGACGGCAATCTGACGGCAATGTTGCATAAGTCAATAGCGCTGCGCCACGCTAAATCCCAACCTCCTGTCATCAAACTCGCTGATATGAGCGAATCAATCCTATCCCCCGTCGAACACCCCCTCAAGATTGGTCAGGTTGCCAGTCAGTCCGGCCTGCCGATCAAGACCATCCGCTACTACGAAGACATCGGCCTCCTGTCGCCAACGGTGGCGCGATCGCCCTCAGGATACCGACTGTTTGCGCCCGAGGTGCTGAATCGCCTATCGTTTATCAAACGTGCTCAGTCGTTGGGCCTGAGCTTAGACGAAGTCCGGCAAGTTTTGGGGGTGCATGACCAGGGGCAGCTGCCCTGTGGTGAGGTCAAAGACTACCTGGTGGAGAAGCTGGCGGCAGTTCAGACTCAAATCGACGATCTAACGCTGCTTCAGGGCGAGCTTAAAGGAATACTCTCGCAGTGGCAAGAGCAGCCTTCCCTAGAGCGGCAGGCGCGCACAATTTGCCCCAATATTCAGCATTGAGGACAAGCGGCATGACTCAGGACTTCGTACGCCATCGTCTGTCATTTCCCCGTCTATTCGTCCGGTACCTTGCTAGGCCTAGCTTGGTGACGGGCATGTTGCTCACGCTGGTCGCCACATCGGTACAGGCCCAAACAGGCTGGAACGATATAGACCCTGGGGACCCATCTACCGTACTACCCTATCCCGAGACATCCCCAGACACCACCACAGATCCAGACGTGCGGCCTGCGGCTCCACCCACGCCACTGCAGTCGGTCATCACGGACAATAGGCCCATCCTGCCCTATCCCGAATCCCCCATCTCAGCCCCCGAGCCATCGCGGCAACCGTCCTTGACCCTGCTCGGGGCGCGATCGCTGACCCCCGCCATCGCAGCGGAGGTGCTACAGCCCTTACTAAGCCGTCCGCTGACGCTCCAGACCATTGAACAAGTTGGCGATCGCCTTGATGTTTGGTATTTAGATAACGGCTACGCCCTGTCTCGGGTGGTGGGGCTGATGCCAGATCCATCAGGAAACCTGACGGTGGAGGTGGTGGAGCCTGTGGTAAACACCGTCTCCATTCGCTTTTTAGATGAAACCGGCAGCGGCGTTGACGCCGACGGTGAGCCCGTCGAAGGCCGCACCCAAGAGGATTTCATTTTGCGGGAGCTGGAGATGCGACCAGGGGAGGTATTCAACCGGAACAGCGTCGTTAAAGACCTAGACCGACTCACCAGCCTGGGGGTGTTTGAGAGTGCGGCGGTGGCCGTCGATGTCGATGACGCGGGGGGAGAGCCCGCCGTGGACGTCACTTACCGCCTGCAGGAACAGCTGGCCCGCTCGTTCCAGCTTGGGGGTGGGGTGAGCACCGAGCTGGGGCTGTTTGGCTCGGTCAACTTTCAGGACGGAAACTTTCGCGGTCGCGGTGAGTCTGCTCGGTTGGGGGCGCAGGTGGGGGGACGCGGCATCAATTTTAGCGGTGGGTTCACCAGTCCCTACCGGGATAGCCGTCCCGACCGACTGGGCTACGGGTTAGATATTGCGCGCCGCAGCGGCCTGTCGCGCACCTTCAGCGACGAAGTGCTGCTGGCCAACGGCGATGAGGCCAGGGAGCGGCGCTTCGGCGGTGGCGCGTCGCTGATGCGCCCTCTAGGAAACTGGGACGCAGAGCTGGGCGTTAACTACACCCGCACCAGCATCCGCGATGATGATGGCGATCGCCTCAACCAGGACGAATTTGGGAACCAGCTCACCATCAGCGATTCTGGCACCGACGACCTTGTGACTCTGGGCTTTGGCCTCAGCCAAGATCGGCGCATCAATCCCGCCAATCCCAGCGATGGGTCCATGCTGTCGCTGCGCACCGAACAGTCCATTCCCGTGGGCAGCGGCAGCATCTTGATGAACCGGCTACAGGCCGACTATGCCCGCTACATCCCCATCAATCTCCTGGGGACAGGGCGGGTCAGCAGCCCAGAGGTCTTCGCCTTTAATCTCCAGGGCGGCACTGTCTTGGGCGATTTGCCCCCCTACGATGCCTTTGATTTGGGCGGCACTGGCTCCGTTCGCGGCTATGGCACCGGAGATGTGGGCAGCGGTCGCAGCTACGTGCTGGCCTCAGCGGAATATCGCTTCCCCATTTACCGCTTTGTTGGCGGCGTGTTGTTTACGGACCTAGGTACTGACTTGAGCACAGGTGATAATGTCCCTGGCGACCCCGCTGGCGTTCGCGATAAGCCGGGAACCGGGTTTGGATACGGCCTAGGGCTGCGGCTTGGCTCTCCCATTGGCCTCATTCGCGCCGACTTCGGCCTCAACGATCGGGGCAACAGCCGGTTTCACTTTGGCTTTGGCCAACGCTTTTAACTTAACTTTGACCAGGATTTTTAGCCGACCATCATCTGCTGTGGAACCTCCTGGGGGATAATGGGAGAAACCCATCACAAGGGAAATCCCTCGCAACTGGTATGACTGCTGCGCCCATTTTGTCGTCTACGCTGCTGCTAACCCTGCTGATTATGGTGGGGCTGGTATTTTTCATTCGCGCCTCAACCAAAGAGCGCCTCGAAACGGCACAGTTTGCCGCCGCAGAGGCGCAAACCCCAAGCCAGCTCGTGGATGACTTGCTGACCCACTTTACCCAGCGCGCCTACGCACCTTTGCCCCGCAAGGTGTCCCCTGAAAATCCTCGGATTGTGCTGTCGGGGCAGGTCAAACCCAGCATTTTCTTGGCCGTTTTTCTGACTGTTTTAGCGGCGATTGGGCTATTGTGTCTAGGCTTAGTCATCGCGCTGCTGCTGCCACAGGTGGGGAACTTGGGCTTAATTCTGGGGCTACTGGCACCCTTTGCCGGTCTGTTTTACTGGCGGCGGTCAGGACGGATGGAGCAAATTATTCTCGATTTGATGCCTAATCAACCTGTGGTGAAGGTGACGGGTCATCGGGACGAGCTAATTGTGCTGCGGCGATCGCTCAAGCACAGGGAGATGATCTATACCGCTGAGGGTGAGCCACCCGCCGGCGATTAGAGAGTCACCGTAAGACTATGTGGTGCTGATTTGGGGTTCATCGTTTCGGGGTTACCGTGAATCAATGGCTTGATCAATTTATTTTGGACTGGCGCGATAGGCTCCTATTCGACGTTCAGCCCGACTATCAGCTGTGGCGGCGGAAATTTATGCACAAGCGCCTCGTCACGGCAATTGTGCTGGCGGTGGGGATGTATATTACCTTCACGCTGCTGCGGTTTGTTGCCACGCCAGCCGCCATTGCCGCCACCCCAAACTGGCTAGCGATGGCGATCGTGGTGCAGACCCTGTTGCTGGTCTATTTGTGGCTGCTGTTTCTTCCCTGGGGGCAGCGCCATCCTGGTCGAATATTTTTGGCGGCGTCTTTGACGGCAACCATCGCGGAGCAGATATGGGCCACCCTCAACGGATTTGCCCATCCGGGGCTGCGCTCTTGGTCTTTAGTGTTCTTGGTGCAGGCGACGCTGATCCCGGTGAGGTGGCCGCTCCACCTCCTCTCTCAAGGGGCCGTCCTCGTCTATTACTACAGTGTCAACGCAGTGCTGAGGCTGCCCCTAGCCAATGACACCCTCGAATGGAATCTGCGGCAAACCCTCTATATCCTTTGGTTCTGCGGGGTATCGACCCTGTCGGTGTACTTCTACGAGCGCCTCCAGTGGGAGCAGTTCACCACGCGTCAGGCCCTCAACGCTGAAAAGGACCGCTCTGAGGCGCTGCTATTAAATATTTTGCCTTTTGCGATCGCCGAAAAGCTAAAGCGAGAGAGCGGGACGATTGCCGATAGCTTTGCCGAGGCGACGGTGCTATTTGCTGACATTGTTGGCTTTACCCAGATGTCATCTACCATGCTGCCCCACGACGTTGTGG
>JBARYO010000325.1:0-1751 GCA_049647905.1 Elainellaceae cyanobacterium
CCCATGGGGTGGTTCGAGGCGAAAGGCGTCCGTGAGAGCATTTTTAACCAACTCTTGGTGCCGGTGCAGTACCGGGCCTACGCCGATCACCCCTGGCTACACCCAGGGCGTACGGCGTCCCTTTTGATCGGCGATCGCCAGCTTGGACTATTCGGACAGATTCATCCTGAGCTACGACAGCAGCGGGAGCTACCGGAAGCGGTCTATTTGTTTGAACTTGACGTGGATGTGCTGCTGGCAGAGATTACCCGAGATGGCGCAGATGTACCGCTGTTCGCAGCCTATTCCACGTACCCCGCAGCGGATCGGGACATCGCATTCTTTGCCCCGCTGGCCTTGACTTTGGCGACAATAGAGCAGGCTATTGAATCGGCAGGCAAGCCGTTACTCTCCTCAGTCGAGGTATTTGATGACTATCGAGGGGAGGGTGTCCCCGAAGGACAGCGCAGCTTGGCGCTACGCTTGGTGTATCGGACAAAGGACCGCACCCTGACGGATGAGGACGTAGACCCAGTGCATCAAAACGTGCGGGACACCCTGGTGAAGACCCTAGGCGTTACGCTCCGGAGCTAACTGGTTCGTAGACCGCCGCATCGGCTAGCTTGCCGTGCACATGGCCATTTCCATTGCGGGGCTGCAGTAACCCGTAGCCCCCATGGTTCCGCTCATAGATAACGTTGATTTCCCCAGTATCGGTGTTGCGGAACATGTAGAAATCATGGCCGACCAGCTGCAGCTGTTCTAGGGCATCCTCGACGGACATCGGCGGCATCGCAAAGTACTTGGTGCGGACTACATCCTGCGGAAGCTCTGGAGCGCGATCGCCCAGCAGCGTCGGGGATACTGAACTTTGCGGTAGTGCCGTTGCTGTTTTGACGTGTGTATGAGCTTTGGCTTGACGCTTCTCCTTAAACTTGCGCAGCTGCCGCGCGATCTTGTTGGCAACGAGATCTATGCTGGCGTACAGGTTCTCACTGTGCTCTTCTGCACGCACTACACTGCTGCCGTCATAGATCGTCACTTCGGCGGTATGCTTCGACGTAATTCTTGGATTGCGGGCCACTGACAGGTGAACATTGACCTCCATTGCAGATGTCTGGAAGTGATTGACGGCTTTGACGATTTTTTGCTGCACGTAGTCGTGAATCGCAGACGTAACGTCAATGTTCTTGCCTTGGATAACAAGCTTCATACAAGCTGCCTCCTGTTGATTTAGCTATGCTCATAGCGTAGCGTGGTCATGTGTTCTAGGCGACAAAGGCTTCAAGGTGCGTTGCATCTCTTGAGAATTCTTGATATCGCTCGGGTTTGATAGATAACTTTGGGGGCTTGTCTCTCTACGATCCCCCCTCGGTTACGGGTGCCGCATCGTCGGCGCTACTGGCGCGGCGATCGATCCGCTCTCGCCAACGGCCCACCCAATTGTCACAGTTGGGGCCTTCACCCGCTAACTCTTTGCGCGTGCGGCACATCTCCCGAGCAATCTGGTCTGCCAGACTGGTAGGCAACTGTCCCTGCTGCCGCAAGGCCCGATTAAAGAGCTGCACGCTGGGCTCCAAATCGCCTTGGAGGCGTAGGATTTGCGCTTTGAGGTAGAACAAGTCAGGATTGTCAGGGGCCTGCTGCAGCGCTTGATCCACGGCGGCGATCGCCTGATCATACTGGGCTAAATCTCGGTAGGCGATGGCCAGCCCTCGGTTCACTAGGTAGTCAGGAGCGCCATAGCGGCTGAACTTTTCAACCGCCTCGTC
>JBARYO010000326.1:0-1769 GCA_049647905.1 Elainellaceae cyanobacterium
CACCCGCTACGTGCGCCAGCTAATTGCCCAGACGGTCCCTGGCTACGAGGCTATCGGCACCATCGACGAAACCCTAGAAGAATTCACCATCGGCGGTCGCATCATCACCGAACCCCACTTCCCCACCGATTCAGGTAGGGCAAAGATGCAGACCCCCGAGTTGCCTACCCTGACGCTGCCCAGCAAGGAGGACTTTGGGGCCACGGACAAGACCCAGGGAACCGTGGTGGCACTGATCACCGGGCGGGGCTATGGTCAGCACAATACCGTGGTCTACCGCACCGCCGACAAGTATCGCGGTATGCCCCACCGCCACTGTATCCTGATGCATCCTGATGATGTGGCCCAAGCTGGATTGGCGGATCATCAGCGGGTGACGGTGCAGGGGGATGCGGGTAAGCTGGAAAACATTGAAATCATCTGTGGGGCGGTACGGCGGGGTGCGGCGCTGATGTTCTACCCCGAGGCCAACGTGCTGATGACAGGCAAGATTGACCCGAAGTCTCAGACGCCTGCCTACAAGCGAGTTCCTGTTCTAGTACATACACCTGGGTAAATCACTTCAGAAATATTGGAGCTTGTGCCCTGCCGCGCTGGAGCACCCGTACAAAACTGTCCTATTCTTGCCGGTGAACTGGTAATCGAACTGGTTCCAATCCGACTTGGGTCCCGCTTACATATGCTTCGCCTCCAGCATTTCGCAAGAGCCGCCGGAAATTTGGGCGAGCCCAATTGCCTATCGCCCCTCTCCATAAAGCTCCTCATCAAACTCTTCAATTGCCGCCATGTCGTAGACCGTCGGCGGCGTCGGGTAGGTGACCTGGATGGATTTCATCTCAGCGATCGCCTTAGCAGGGTCACTTTTGGGGCCATCGCCATCTGCCCCCACCTCAAATACCGTCATCATGGCCTGATCTTCGTGGACTAGATTGTGGCAGTGCATCATGAACTTGCCGTGGATGAAACGGGTCATGTACTCCGGATTTCGGGGACCAAATTCGCCAATTACCCGCACCTTCTCAAACTCCCCCAAATGGAACACATCCTTCCAGCCCCGCTCATAGGGCCGCACCGCCATTCCATTGCGATCGAGCATTTGCATATCAATCAGGTGGACATGAATAGGGTGAAACCAGCCGCTTCCCGGATTCTCAAACTCCCAAATTTCGATATCTCCAATGCCGGGGTTGGCATCTACCCGGTTCTCATTCCATTGTTTACCGTTGATGAGCCACTGGTTGAAGCTGCGCTCAAATCTGAAGGTGCGCGTTCTTTGGGCGTCAGATGCCTTGAGCCGCTTGACCTCTCTGAGCGGGTATGGAATAGAGCTGTCGTCCGGCTCTTCCCGCGTCACGTCAAATCTCATCAGGGTATGGACCCGCATATCGCTATCGATACTACCCGAAAAGCCAATATTCTTAAGGTAGACCGATTGGCCCACGTCGTACTGACTAAAATCAACTACGATCTCGTACCGTTCCGCCATATCTAGCCTAAGGGATTGATAGGGGGTGGTTAGCTCTACCGGCGTTTCAAATAGTCCGCCGTCACTGGCAATGACCACCATCGTCTCTCCCGACGTGAGGCGGTCTTTCTCCCGGCTCAGCGCCAGCTGAAATCCTCGTGACGGGGAGGTATTAAGCAGCCGAAATCGATACTTTCGGTTCGCAACCTCCAGCTTGGGCCAGGGTACTCCGTTGACTAAGATGACGTCGCCGTAGGTGCTGCGCTGGCCACGATCATCGAAGACCAGCTTGGCATCATCATTG
>JBARYO010000327.1:0-10909 GCA_049647905.1 Elainellaceae cyanobacterium
AACCAAGATTTGAGTATCCTTGAGGCGGTCGACCGACAAGTTGGCGGCTAGAATACGGGAATCAATGTTGGGGTATTGCTCCTGCAGCTCCTGAGCAATTGGACTCAACAAGGCCTGACTTTCAAGCACCTCGATTTGGGTATCGTAATTGACTGGCACTGGAGCTGTCCGTTCACCGAGAATGTCATCAGCAGATGATGATTCGTCTGCCGCAACAAGAACGCGAAACTCGCCCCGGTAGATCGGACTTTGCAGCGCCGCTACGGCTAAGACGGCGACTGCGGCAGTTAGGGTTGTGCCACCGATGATCAGAGCGCGGCGTCTCACGATCCTAAAGAATTGCGTCAAATCGACGTTAGTCTTAGGTGTAGCGACGGAATGCGATACCGGGATGCCGGGATACGATGACTGAAAAGGTGGACGGTTGGCTGGTACTGGCATGATAACCCTGGACGTTGAGCTAAAGGCTTTTGGGGCCGTGCTGTTTTGGGATTACTGCCAAGACGAGGCTATGGAAGTCCCCATAGTGTTTTACAGCTCTAGCGCTCCAAACCCGAACAATTGGCAGAACAGTGCGCCGATTCTGCTGTCGTGGTAGGGGGCGGCTCAGGTCACGCCATGCCGAAAGGGCAGCAGCGCCACAGCCTAAGCTACTGCCGCTGATCCAATGGGCTGCGGCTCAGATACTCAAATGGCGATCGCTTAACGGGCGATCGCCATGATGTAAGGGGCTATCGAATACTCGACAAGCAGGGCCCTGCAGAGGCTACATTGCACCACTTTTTCTGTCAAAAATAACGGCAAACGTCTTGATGATGAGTTTAATATCGTAGGCTAAGCTCCAATTCTCCTGATAGTTGAGGTCCATCTTGATGACGTCCTCGAAGCTTTTGACGCTTGACCTACCATTCACCTGCCATTCACCGGTCATGCCTGGCTTGACGTCTAGACGCTGCCACTGAAGAATTTCGTACGACTCCATCTCACTGGGCGTCGGCGGTCGCGTCCCCACTAAACTCATTTCTCCTTTCAGCACGTTCCAAAACTGAGGCAGCTCATCAAGGCTCAGTTTACGTAGAACCCGGCCTACCTTGGTAATTCTAGGATCATTTTCGTTTTTGAACAGCGGCCCACTAACTTGATTTTCTACTTGATCCTTTAGAGCTTCTGCGTTGACCACCATAGATCGAAACTTCCAAATTTTAAACCGACTCCCCATCCAAGAACAGCGCTCCTGACGGAAGAAGATAGGTCCAGGATTATCAAGCGTAATCGCTACAGCAATAGGCACGAATAAAACGCTCGTAATGCCTAGGCCAACCAAAGCACCTATGATGTCAATCAGTCGCTTTGTCCGAGAATTAATCGAAGGATGCGTTGCCATCATCTGAGCCGTACTCTGCCGAGCTACCGGAGAATTAGCCTCAGCCTGCGGATTTTCAATGCGAAATACTTTGTCAAGAGCAGTCAGTGAAAGGGCCATCATCACCGGTGCCGAAACATGGGTGAGTACAAGCTTGATTTTATGCTGCTGAGAAATTTTCTGGCAGACCACTAGCGTACCGATGCCGCTACTATCCATAAAATTAGTCTGACTAAAGTCAAGATCTATTCTGGATATTGAATCATTGTCCCGACAGATTTCCTTAAATTTGTCGACAAAATGGACTGTCTCAACCACTGTGAATAGAGGCGGGATCTTAATAGAGCACAATTTATCTAAGACTGTTGCTTGAATCATTGAAACTATCAGTGGGTTCCTAATACATTGACAATAGTGAGTGCGAAGCAAATTGCTTGAAGCAGCTTGTAAATATATCTTGAAAAGTAATTATCAGGGCAAAGATTGTTTCCGGAAATCCAATCTAGAGCGCGTATTCTATATGTTTTCTATCATGTGCAAGACATCTCAACTATAACTCTGGCCATCAGTAAATTTATCTGCCGGACACAATCCAAAACCAGGTCAATCAATTTGGCGCTGGCGATGGCATGCTCGGATTCCTACCTAGATAATATTCACAAAGTTCTATAGCAATCCACAGATCAGTGCCAAAATTTAGACAACTGCCCTAAACAATGGCCGTTTGTTAAAAAATCAAGAAGAAGCGATAGAAGGGTCATTGCCGCAAAGAAGAAACTCAGTAACCGCTGAGGCCAGATGGATACGACGCATCAACGCTCGCAAGGCAGTATGACTGTCGGATCTTGATAGAGATTCCACCCTATACAGTAGTCGGCTTTACCAAGCTACAGCGCGAAAGCTTGATAAAGACCGGCGAAGGCTTTACACGTCTGTAAAGCCTCGATAAAGATATAATGTCGCGACAGACTAAGCGCCGTTAACCACGTAAAAACGCCAGCAGCTCACGATTGACGGTTTGGGGAACTTCCTGCTGGATCCAATGCCCGCAGTGGGGAATGAGCTTTAGGCGAAATGGAGCAGCAACTAAAGCTTCTAGTCCTTCCGTAAGCTGCTGGCTGAGAAAATGATCGTCTTCGCCCCACAGCACTAGCGTTGGCGCTAGAACTGGAACCGAACCGCGCCACTGTCTGAGCCACATCTGTGGATTGAGAATCTGTCTGTAATAATTGATGGCAGCAGATAGCACGCCTGGCTTTTCCAGCGCCGCCTGATAGATCGCCGTGTCCTTACAGGTAAATGCTCCTTTACGGATAGCCTGTTCTTGAAAGACCGTCTCGACAAAGCTTTTAATATTCATGCGGATGAGGCGTTCTGGGAGACCAGGTACCTGAAAGGCAAAGACGTACCAGCTGCGTCGGAGCTGATCTAAGTTGCTCGTCAGCGCTGGCACGAAGACTTGTGGATGGGGCGCATTGAGAATAGCCAGCCGATGTAGCATTTGCGGGAACTGCTGAGCCATATGCCAAGCGATCGCACCACCCCAGTCATGGCCTACGATATGGGCTTTGGAGTACCCTAATCCTTGCACTAACCCACGGATATCTGCCGCTAGAGTCTCGATATCGTAGCCGGTTTTGGGCTTGTCGGAATCGTTGTAGCCCCGCAGGTCAGGGACAACCACCTTGAAGTGCCGCGCCAGGGCTGGAATCTGATGTCGCCAAGAGTACCAAAATTCTGGAAACCCGTGAAGCAAGACTACTAGCTCTCCTTCACCTTGGGTGACGCAGTGCAGCCGAATGTCGTTGGTTTGCACAAACAAATGCTGCCAGGGAGCAGGACTAGGGGAGGAGAGCGCTGCAGTCATAGAGCAAGCCGGATAAACTGAGTTGGCGGTGTGGCAGTGTCGGGATACCGTTCACGCGTTCCCAAAAAATGTCGCAACCGATACACAGTCTAGCACTGCGGCGAACCCGTCAGCACAAAGGGCAAGCCGTAGCAATGCTTAGGTCACGGCCTTCGGCTAAAAGTCATCAAGCTCCGCCGGATTGATTTGCTGGCGCATCTCGGCAATCGTCAGGGCGGGAGCACCGACCGAAGCCACAGGCGCACCGCCATTGTGGCTCAAAATGTTCTGGCGAGGTGGTGGTGTGATAAACGCTGCCGAGCTGCCGATGCCGTAGCGCTGCTGAATTTGAAAGATGCGAAACTGCAGCTCTTCCACTGCAGTAGCGGCCAAGTTTTGGAGCTGATCACGATCCAGCTCGTTTTCCAACACCCATGGCATGTAAAACGCCTTCAAGGCTCGCAGGGTCGCATCCCGAGGGGGAAGGACTGGATCTTCTTTTAAGTAAGCGACGAGCTTACCGTCTGTTGAACTTACCTCAGCATCAATTCGAATGCTGACGCGTGCACGCTTCGGCTTGCTCATGACATTATCCCCATAGACTGCGGCTTCGAAATCGGTGCTGGACTATTAGTCGCATCACTGAACTTAATGGCAAGCCATTTCGCCCCGCCATAGCAGTCGGAGAACCGAGCTTGATCGGCAGGGGACATCACGCGCAATACGGAGCACACTTCACGTCCCATATCCGCTAGCCAATTGACTTCAGCCCCCGGCATACCCGACAGCAATTGATTCAGATTATCTTGTAGCAGCGTGTGCGCCGTTCCACCACCGATCAAAATTTCGTAGTTGGGAATATTGAGTGATGCAAACTTATCGCTCAAGTGATGGCGGACCTGCTCCCAATAGTACGCTTCAGCTTTCCGGCGACGGTCTGTCAGCGGGTATTGTTTTCCAGGCTGATCGGGGAAGGCTACCGTATCGGCGTCCTTAATCAGGGCATCGTAGAGATAGGGATTGTCTGGCTTGCACATGCCTTGTGAAATGGATTGCAGATACTCCAGATAGCCCAGCCTCACTGTCCCACTGGGCTCACCAGTAGGGGGCTTTCCTTGCCGGAATATAAGAAATGTGAGGTCGCGATGGCCCACAATCACGACGACGTAAGAATTCTGAGGTGTCTGACCATGCTGCATGGCCTGCATTTTTCGCCACTGGACCAGCCCTGCCCCTTCTGGCAAAACCTTCACGGCCTGGGGTTCAATCGTGATGGACTTTCCCCGATACATAAAGGATGATGCCGAACTGAGCTGCCGACTCACTTCGTGCTGGTCGCTGAGGTATTCATCAAACGGCAGCGCCACACCAATATCGATCGCCAGCCGATCCACACTGAAGCGCTTCGCCAGCTCACCGATAGCGCCCAGAATTCGCAGCTTGGCCAAGGTACTCTTGCGCAGCATCTCAGTACTTTTGTTAGAGCGCCCTTCGGCATCATCGGCCAAGGCATAGGCTTTGTCCTCAACCTGCAGGTAAGCACCTGAGGTGATGCCACCACCAAATTGATCGCCCTGGTCAGTCAGTATCTGTAGTTCGGAGGGTGGCAGGTCGGCAACTTTTGGAGGGCAGAGATAGCTGTAGAAGTTGATGCTATCGCTGAAAGATGCCTTGGTCGCACTCATACCCAGGTCAACAAAAATCTGAAACTTAGCCATGGTTCTGCTGTACTGCGAGGGAGGTTAGGAGCATTATGGCGCATTGTGGCGCAGACTAACTGTGTAATAGGGGGATTTTTTGTAATCTATGGCTATTGTCAGATGACAAAGTCGTTGAGTTTGCTACAATCCCGTCCGACACAGTGGCATCTTGATGTGTTGGCATCTCGATATGGGGCATCCCGATACAGTGGCCTCTGCCCGTAGATCTAAATCTGTAGCAGACTAAATTTGTACATGCAGTCGGCATGTGCGATCGCGAATCTTCATTGGCTAACCTCCAGTTGGTTTAACTCTCCCATGACCTATTCAGAGTCTCCGCTTCGTCTCGTCTCCCTTATTCCCAGCGCCACCGAAATTATCACAGCCCTGGGGCTCTCACCGCAGCTAGTGGGTCGCTCCCATGAATGTGACTATCCCCCGACGCTCAGCGATCGCCCCGTGTGCACTGCACCCAAATTCGCTCCTCAGGGGACGAGCCGCGAGATTCACGACAAGGTGAGTGACTTACTTCAGCAGGCCCTAGCGGTCTATCGTATTGAGACTGACGTGCTGCAGGATTTACAGCCAACGCACATTTTGACCCAAGCTCAATGTGATGTCTGCGCCGTGAGCCTCAGCGATGTTGAGCAAGTGGTGCAGGAGCTGACGGGCACTGACACCCAAATCATTTCTCTGCAGCCCATGACCCTAGAGCAGGTTTGGGAGGATATTGAGCGGGTTGCTAAGGTATTGGAGACAGATGCTGCCCCCCTACTCGACCAAATTCGCACGCGGGCATCAGCTTGCCAAGAGCGGGTTGCGTCTAGCGATCGCCCCACAGTGGCCTGTGTCGAATGGACCGATCCCCTGATGGTGGCAGGACATTGGATGCCGGAGCTGGTGGCGCTCGCCGGTGGACAGTCGCTGTTTGGGGAGTCGGAGCAGCCCTCCCATATCCTGGAGTGGGATGACCTAGCAGCCGCTGATCCAGATGTCATTGTGGTAGTGCCCTGTGGGTACAGTCTGGACCAAACCCGTGAGGACGTCCGGAACACATTGGCCATTCACCCACAGTGGCCAGCGCTTAAGGCGGTCCAGACGGGGCGAGTTTTCTTGGCGGACGGCAACTACTACTTCAATCGCCCTGGTCCCAGAATGATAGATTCCCTAGAAATTATGGCGCAGATGCTCCACCCTGATATTGCCGGAACCTCCCAGCGTCACCATGGGTGGGACTGCTACGTGGCAGACTAGTTTCTACCTTTAGCCCACCATAGCCTGCCACCCAAAGAACACCGCCATCCCCACCAGGATGGTGAGCAGCAAATTTTGGGTCACGCTGCCCACAATACCGGCGGCGATCGCCCCAGCAAGTCGCGGGTTGAGAAGACTGAGGTGCAGCTCCCCATCGTGGATCAGCACCTCAGGGACGACGATGGCGGTCAACACCACGGGAGGGACAAAGCGCAACGCGCTCAAAAGGGCAGGAGGTAGAGTAATACGGCTGCTGGCCCCAAACATGACGTAGCGGATGCCAAAGGTGGCGATCGCCATCCCGGTGATCAAAAAAAACTCAGCCATGGGGAATTGGGTTGGAATAACGGTTTTCGAATGGAAGTCTGGGCTAACGCAACAAGACTAACGCTGGGGTGATAGTGTCCGCTCGCTGCAGACGCCTGCTCCAATGCCAGCGCTCGCCGCCACGATTAGCCCCAGCTTATGGGGCAGCGGATTGGCTAGCAGCGCAACGATTCCCGCTACTACAACCGCTAAACCCATGGGCTTGGTTTTGAGGTAAGGAATCACCATGCCGATGAACGTCACCGACATAGCAAAATCCAAGCCCCAATCCGCAGCGTTAGGCAGCAGCTGCCCCGTAGTGATCCCCAGCAGGGTGCAGAGCTGCCAGTTGCTGTACATGGCGATCGCTGCCCCAAGGTAGTACCACTGCTTAAATGGCGAATCATCGCGGGCTTCGTAGCGACGGATAGCGACGGCAAACACCTCGTCGGTGAGCCAAAACGCCATGCCCCCCTTCCATCGCTGGGACAGGGGCTTGACGTAGGGCAGCAAACTGACAGCGTACAGCAGATGCCGCAGATTTACGACAAACGTCGTCATCACAATCAGCGGCCATGCTGTCCCGACAGCAATCATCCCCACGGCAATAAATTGGGCGGACCCGGCAAACACAAACGCTGACATGGCCAGGGTGCCGCCAGCGGAGAGTCCGCTGATGGGAGCAAGGGTGCCAAAAATAATGCCGAAGGGAATCGCGCCAATAATCAACGGGGCAATATCCCGTACTCCGGCCCAGAATTCGCTGCGGGGAGTCGAGCATGATTTTACGGTAGGAGAGGTATTGGCAGACATATAGATTGCATTGCTTTACAGGCCTTCAGCCTACCGAGATAGCCCACTTCAATCTTGTACGTTTTTGCACCCTCGCCGATATTGCCCTGGGGTAACGCCCACCATTTTTTTAAAGTGGCGGTGTAGGTGGCTTTGATCGGCAAACCCGGTCTCTAATGCTGCCTCAGCAATGGTCCAGCCCGCTGCAATTAGATGCTTTGCCCGGTGAACCCGCACATGATTAAGGTAGGCGTGGGGCGGCAAGCCCATCTGTTTGCGAAAGCTGCGCAGCAGCCGCAGCGGACTGAGATTGACGAGCGCTGCCAACTCAACTAAGGGGGTATTGACCGCGTGATACTCCATTAGATAGTCCCGCACCAGCAGTACTGCTGACTGCTCCTTCCCAACCGCTGCAATAGTAGGGCGATCGCTAGCGTAACGAGCCACGAGTCTGGCCATCTCCCAGAGAAGGCGCGATTCTCGCTCTAAGGGCGATGGTGAAGTTTCGAGGGTGTGATGCAGCGATACTAGCTGTTGGTTTAAGCGGCCATCTTCGATGACAGGTGAGGAAAAATAAGGCACTCCATAGGCTTTCCCTGCCAACTCCGCTGCGGCTTTCTGTAGCCATTCTGCCGCTGGCAGCAATGTCCGGTACGTCCATCCCGTTTCTAATGCAGCATGACCTGTATGCATTTCACCGGGATGGGTCACGACGATGCTGCCTGCTGGGGCAATGTGAGTCGTGCCTCGATAATCAAACGCCATTGCGCCCGATTCAACAATGGCAATGCCAAATCCCTCATGTTCAAAAATCAAAATAGATGTATGGCAGACTCTCTGACGGGGCCAGCAGCCACGCTAAATAAATAAACACTGGCACCAACGCAATTTTAAGATACCAGGTGAGCTGCAGCTTTAACCCTTGGCGAAACCCCTGCACCAGCGCCATCCCAGCCGCCACCGTCAGCACCATTACAATGATTTGAGGACGGCTTGCCTGAAGCCCCTCCTGATAGATCTTGGGTGCGAATTGAATGTCGGCAGCCTGCCCTACCAATCGATTGAGGGCAAGGCCATAGGCCCTTGGCTCGGGCAATCGAAAAAATAGCCAGGAGAAGAACACCGTGAGCTGTGTCAGCCCCCAGCCCAGAAGAATGCCCAAGGGATTGGTCCAAAATTGGGCAACAGTGGGCGATCGCCGGCTCACGTCGTCCGCTACGCGATGGATCGCTAGGGCCACGCCATGGATCAAGCCCCAGAGGATGAAGCCCCAGCCGGGATTGTGCCAGATTCCGGCAATCACCATGATCACCACGAGGTTGAGACAGGTGCGAAGGATGCCATAGCGTGACCCGCCCAAGGGGAAATATAGATAATTCCTCAGCCAATCGCCCAGGGTCATGTGCCACCGTCGCCAAAAATCAGCGATGCTGGTGGAAAAATACGGGGCCCGAAAATTTTCCGGGAGATAGACCCCCAGCAAGATAGCGCTGCCTCGGGCCACATCGACGTAGCCGCTAAAATCAAAGTAGAGCTGCAGTCCGTAAGCCGCTGTAGCCAGCCAAATGTCTCCGCTGCCAGCACGCTCCAAGTTGGCAAAGCTGAGGTTGACCAGCGTGGCTAAGTGGTCTGCTAGCAACAGCTTTTTCAGCGCCCCAATGGCAATCAACCACAGTCCATCCACGGCTTGCTCTAGCCGCAGGGGCAGCCGATGGGCGAGCTGTCCTTCGACGGTGTGGTATCGCGTGATAGGGCCTGACAGCAGCTTTGGGAAAAACAGCTTGTAGGTCAAAAATTGCAGCAGATGGGGAGCAGCTGGCGCACCGCGATAGACATCAACCAGATAGGCGATACACTCGAATACGAAGTAGCTAATGCCTAAGGGTGCGATGAGCTGCGTCAAAATCCCCGCTTCTAGCTGAGGCATTGGCAGCCTGAACAGCCCTTCCGCCGCCGTGACCAGAAACGAAAGATACTTGAACCCAACGAGCACGAGCACCTGTAGCCCGATTCCCAACCACAGCAGCCTTAAGCGACGGCGATTCCAGTCTGGTGCTGTAGGTGGCGTCTCAGCTTGCGTCCCGGCAGCATCAGTCGGTTGGGTAAAGGGATCAATCGGGCTGTGCGCCGCAATATTCATTTGCCGGCCAATGCCAAATGAAATCAGCGCTAGCGCCAGCAGCAGCGGCACATACTGAATCTGCAGCGAGGCATAGAACACGACGCTGGCCATCAGCAACACGCCAAGCCGCAGTGAACGCGCCTCCTGCAGCCAGTAGAGGCCGAGTACGCTCAGCAAGAAAATACCGTAGGTGATAGAAAGTAGCGTCATGGCGCGATCGCATCGTAGGCTAAGGCGTACTCACAGCGGATGACCAATGCTCAATTTAGCAGTTCGAGCCCCCCTTGCTGTGGCTTTAGGTGCGATCGCAGGTGCATTGGGGCGCTATTACGTCAGTCGCTGGCTGCTGTACAGCGTTTTGGGAACCCCTATTTCGGCTAGCGGCTTTCCTCTAGCAACGTTCGTGGTCAACGTCAGCGGCTGTCTCTTGATGGGATTTGCCACCACCGTCGGCGATCGCCTTGGACTGCCCCTCGACATAAAGCTGCTGCTGCTGACGGGTGGTTTAGGGGCCTACACCACTTTCTCGACCTACAGCCTAGAGGCAGTAGCTCTCCTTAACCGGGGACGCCTTGGCATTGCTGGACTGTACTGGATTGGCAGCGCTGTCGTTGGGCTGGGGGCGCTGCAGATGGGCATCCTGCTGGGGCGGCTGGGGTGCCGCAGCTAGCGCCATTTTCCCCACCGCAGGTTAAACGCTCAAAAGCCAATCAGCTCAAAAAATTGGTCATCTAGCTCATAGCCCAAGGTTTTGGTCATCAGCTTGACGTTGTTGCGCCCCGCGACCTGGTTTGCTTTCATCCAGTGAACGATGTGAAAAACCTTACCCATGACAAAAAGCTCTAGCGCTTCAGGGTTGTACTGAATGCCTGTCTTGCTGAACTGGTGGGGGACCAGCATCGCCGTGTATCGCGTCAGCTCCCCAGATTGCCAGTCGAGTAAATAGGGTAACCAGGGGTAGAGGGCATCTAGGGCAACAAACCAAAGCCGAATTTCAGGAATCTCTGACAGCTCCCGCGGGTCTGCGGCCTCGCGAGGGAAATCAATGTCAAAGGCCAGATGCGGCGATCGCTGGGTTAGGGTTCCTGCCGTGCGTCGAGCATCGATTATCGACTGAACCGGAGTCAGATCCAGCCGTTCAATGATAGAAGTTGTCAATGCAATAGTAGACATGGGCAAGTCGGCACTAAGATAAACGAATGGGGTCAAACCGAGCAGAACTCAGTCTGGTAGACAATCTTAAGACGTTTACGCTAAGGTTGAAATAGGCCGCTAATGTGAAATCGTACTGAGTTCGCGTTGGGTACAGCTATCTGGGCCACCCGAACTTATAAGTTATTTGGTTGCTTGAGTCACTCAGCAAGGGTTCTGTCGCTTCAATCGCTGCCTTTTGAGAGTCAACGTAATGGTTCACATGCAACAGGATTCTACCGCTTCAAAGCCCATTCGCTCTCTAGATGATGCCCTCGCGCGCTGCCAAGTCTTGGGGATGCGGCTGAGTAAGCAGCGGCGCTACATCTTAGAGC
>JBARYO010000328.1:0-1911 GCA_049647905.1 Elainellaceae cyanobacterium
TCGGGGCAATTGCCATCCTCCCACCCATAGGGATGCATCCCGCACACCAGCAGGTTACCGCTGTAAATCCGCCCGTGATAGTGCTTACAGCCTACGCAAGCGGGGTGGCGGGTGGCGCTGGGAGTCACGCGCTCAACCCAAGGCTCCCCAATATCAGGATCCCAGTACAGGTCAATATCTAAAGAAAAGTGTCCCGGTGCTAGCCACTCGTCAACTTGGTCGATGAACTGCTCAACCACCTGCTCTGCCTCGGTAAGCAGCGTCTCTTGCACCTGCTCACCCACAACCTCGGAAATTTGAATCACTGAATCCGTAAATTCAATTGCCGCATCGGTCGCTTCTTTAACCAGAAACTCCAGATCTTGCCGTACCGTGTCAACGGCTCGGTTCAGCTCGTCAAACCAATCATCCATAGCACAGTCGCATTATCAAAACAGGGGTCAACGTTGTGGGGCTTCACTCTCGCTTCAAGCGCCGCAGCTCGTCTTGTAGCTTATCAACTTGCTGCCGCAAATCGCCCACGTCATCATCGTCGTCAGTGATTTCAATGGGGCGGGGCTGCTGAGAGTCCTTAGCATCTTTGGCATCCACATCCACAGTCACACTGGCCGAGTCAGGATTCTGTCCGTCAGCCATCTGAGCCCGGCGCACCATGTCGTCCACAAGCCGCCGCGCATCATCAGCTGTGATCTCGCCACGCTCAACCATCTCATCAGCGATTTTTTGAGCCTGCACCCGCAGCTCTGCCAGGGTTTTTCCGGCTTTCTCCCCAGCGTAGGAGGCCATTCCAACCCCCAAATAAAATGCCCGCTGTACTAAATCTCCAAGGCCAGGCATAGAAACTCCTTTGCCAACGAATTTGTCCTGTTTGCAACGATGGCGTATCTGCGGTGATGGGGTGGCAGATATGACGCAAGAGACCCGGAGACCACGCCTGTTGCAAGCATCCCGTATTGCTGCTACCTTCCGGTCCTGACAAGATTTGGGCGTTGTAACCGCATGGGTCCGAGTCAGCTTCAGCATAACATGTCTCCCGATGTCTCAGCCGAGAAGTGTTAGTTGGCCAACTAAGCGGTGATGGGCGATCCCTCGATGAACCTGAGGCCCATAGGACATGAATGTCACCGTTTCATGGCAATAACTGTTATCAAAGTTACGCTTTTATATCGCTTGTATTGAATTTATTTCTGAATTCGCAATACGTTGCAGTATAAGAAATTGCGTGACGATATCGCCTAATCGGCTACCTCAAATGATAGATATCCAAAAGCTCATCTCTGCCAATGATGGTACCCTCAAAGGAATTAATCTCTCGGGAGAAGATCTGTCAGGCCAAGACTTAGAGCATGTTTCGCTACAAAATGCTAACCTCCGGGGAGTAAATTTCCATAGAGCTAACTTAAAGCACGCCAACTTAACGGGGGCTGATTTGTCCAACGCGAATCTCAATGAAGCAAATTTGAAGGATGCGATCGCTAAAAACACTCGGTTTTGTAAGGCGTCACTGCGGAACGCGGTTCTAACGTCTACTAGCTTCCGGGGCGCAGATCTATCCCATGCCGATTTGACTGGCGCTCGATTAAGCGCGACAGATTTCACTAGAGCAATTTTGATCAATGCGCAGATCTCATCTGACGATTTGCAGGACAGTTGCAGCCTCAATTCAACGCTGCTGCCCTCAGGCGAACGAACACAGGAACATACGAACGCCAGCTGGGACCTCTGGGATCCTCTAGCAGCAGAGACGGATCAACCTCAGGTCGTTGACAGTACCGCCCAATCCAAACCCTACCCTCAATCAAAACTGACCTACCGGGGTCGCCATCACCATCAACCAACAGTTGACAATAGCTCGGCACCGCCACAATTAGATATCAGGTCAAAGCTGACCTACCGGGGTCGCCCCTATAG
>JBARYO010000329.1:0-3829 GCA_049647905.1 Elainellaceae cyanobacterium
GTGATTGGCATCTCAGGTGTCGTAGATGAGATCCGAACTGTCGCTGTTGATGGCGCTGAAGTAGACTAAGCGCGATAAAGCCTTCGGCTACGCTACGCGATCGCTAGCTTTGGGGCAAGATGGATAATGTGATGAACGAGTATGTTGGGGCAATGAGGCATCCCAGTTTAGACGCTATTTTGAAACAGGTTAAGTCATACCTCAGCTTGCTCTACCGTGAAAGGCTGCGAGCTGTCGTTCTCTATGGATCTCAGGCAAGGAAGGATAGTCATGACGCTTCAGATATTGACGTTTTAGTAGTCTTGGCCGGGGCTATCAATCCCTATAAAGAGATCAGTCGCACTAGCCATTACGTGGCGCAGGTTTGCCTTGAACATAGTGTGGTGATTTCCTGTCACTTTATTTCAGCGGACAAGTTCATGTTCGACAACAACCCCTTCCTGCAAAATATCAGGAGAGAGGGAATCGCTCTGTGAGTGAAGCGGTAGTTGCGTTCATTGAGAAAGCAAAAGAAAGCTTATCTGCATCTAAGCTGCTGGCAGAACACGGTCTTTATGATTTTGCTGGCTCGAGGGCTTATTACACAATGTTCTACATTGCGGAAGCTTTTCTATAGAGTCGAGGATTATCGTTTTCAAGCCATGCGGCTGTTATTGCCAAGTTTGGTCAGGAGATTGCAAAGCCAGGTATCGTTCCAGCTAAGTTTCACCGCTATCTGATCGACGCCCAGAGCAAGAGAACGCAAGCTGATTATGAGACTGATGCTGACCTAAAGCTTGATCAGGAGGATGTACAAGAGTTGATTCAGCGAAGTGAGGCGTTTATTAATCTGGCAGAGAGTATGCTTTAAGGGTGACTATCCTGAAGCAGCTGTATAGATAAATTGTGTGAGCTGATTAAGACAGTACGGCGACGTCGGATGTAATAGTCTAGCCTCACCAAGAAAGCGATCGCCTCCCCCTTTCTCCAAGCAGATCGTTATCTTAAGCAGATGATATAACAGGCGTATATCTATTTTGCAGTGGACTGTTGCGTCGTAACCTATGGCCGACATTTTGATTGAAATTCAGGGCAGCGACGCCGTTGCCGCCACCGAGGAAATGCTGGCTATCGATGGCCTCTCCGGAGAGTATGAGGTGGAGGGTGAAGACGAGAAGGAAGGCATCTTAGTCGCCATTGCCACCATTGTGGGGATTGTAGGCGGGACGCTGACCATTGCTGAGAAGCTTTACCAGTGGTATCAGGCCGCTCGCAAGGCGCGATCGCCCAGCGCCCCGGCCCGAGTTGAAAAAGCAATACTCGTGGGCCGCAACGGCAGGCGTCTGCTGCTAAAGGACGCCACCGTTGAGCAGATTCAGAAAATTTTAGACGCCTAGCACCCATGGCTATCCTCCACCTCGACCTCAAAGCCGTCAGCGGCGAAACTGTCGAACTGCGCTGCTTTGGGGACAACCCCAATGACTACGATGAGCGATCGCTGCAGCTCTCCGAGATTCAAGACCTGGTGGACCAGGCAGAGACCAATCACTACGTTTCTCAGCGATTTCAGGAAGAGCTGACGGAAACAGGGCGGCGGCTCTATGACTGGCTAGACGGTGACCAGCGCTGGCTAGCGACCAAACTGACCCAGCACCCTGGCGAAGAAATTGTGCTGGCGATCGCTACGGCGGAGCGGCTGGCCCACCTGCCTTGGGAGGTGCTGCACGATGGGGCGCAGTTTTTGGTGCAGCGGCTGCCTGCGGTGGTGCCGGTGCGGTGGGCATCGTCGGATAGCGCGGGGCGGCTGACGGTGGACCCTGACCCGCAGAATCGGGCGCTGCGGGTGCTGTTTATGGCGACCTCGCCGGAGGGGGTGGAGCCGGTGCTGGACTATGAGCAGGAGGAGGGGGCGATCCTGACGGCGGCGACGCGGCCCTCGGTGGAGCTGGTGGTGGAAGAGACCGGCAACCTAGAGGAGCTGCAGCAGACGGTGGATGACTATGGCAAAGACGGCGGCAAGGGCTCTTTTGACGTGGCCCACCTGACGGGGCACGCCACGCTGAAAGACGGGGAGCCCCGGTTTGTGACGGAGACGGCGGAGGGGTTGGCCCACTATGCGGCCCCAGAAGAGATTGCCAAAAGCCTGCGCCTGCCGCTGCCAAAGCTGGTGTTTGTATCTGGCTGCCGCACGGGGCAGGCGGGCAATGCGGGGGCGGTGCCCTCGATGGCGGAGCAGCTTTTGACCTGCGGCGCAGCGGCGGTGCTGGGCTGGGGGCAAACGGTGCTGGATACGGACGCTACGGCGGCAGCGGCCAGGCTGCATACCGAGCTGTCGCGGGGGCGATCGCTGACCTCGGCCCTGGCGGAAACGGTGCAGGAGATGATCAAGCAGGAGCGGCGGGACTGGTATCTGCTGCGGCTGTATGTGGGGCAGCGATTACCCGGTGAGTTGGTGACCTCGCCCCGGACGCGGGGCTGGAAGCGAGCGCCGAAGCCCACTGTCACCACTGAATTTTTGGACCCGAAGACTAAGCAGATCAAGGTGCCGGGGCGCGAGGGCTTTGTGGGGCGGCGGCGGCAGCTTCAGCGCTGTCTTAGAGCGCTGAAAGACCCGGAGAAGATGGGCGTGCTGGTGCACGGCATGGGGGGCTTGGGCAAGAGCAGCCTGGCGGCGCGGCTGTGCGATCGCCTCCCGGACTTTAAGCGAATCGTGATTTCGGGGCGGGTGGCCGCGGCGAAGCTAGTGAAGGCGCTGGCGGATGGCGTGGACGATAAAGCGCTGCGCGATCGCCTTAAAAACCCTGATGAGGCGCTGAAGTACCGGCTGCGGGGGGTGTTTGAGCAACTGCAGGAGGATGGCGCGAAGCCCTTTTTGCTGGTGCTGGATGACTTTGAGCAGAATTTGGAAGCGCGGGGCGGGGGCTATGTGCTGCGGCCTTGGGCGGTGGAGCCGCTGCGAGATTTGCTGTGGGCGATTGAGGAGGCCTATGCGCCCCACAAGCTAATTTTGACCAGCCGCTACGACTTTGAGTTTGGCGGGTGGCAGTGGTTCTATAAGCAGCCGCTGGATGCGCTGGCGGGGGCAGATCTGCGAAAAAAGCGCGGTCAGCTAAAGGGGATGACGCCGCCGCTGCTGGGGGATGAGGCGACGGAGGCGGAGGTGCAGGCGGCGCAGGAGAAGCTAGAGCAGCAGCAGCGGGCGGCGCGCTTGGCGGACGGGAATCCGCGACTGCTGGAGACGCTGGATGAGGCGCTGCAGGCGGAGGCCAACCCTGGGGAGCGGCTGGCGGCGCTGGAGGCTGACCCATCGGAGCTGCGCCGCCAGGTGCTAGAAGAGCGGGTGCTGAGCCAGATGGATGAGGCGGGGCGGGAGATGCTGGCGCGGGGGCTGATGTTTGAGCTGTCGGTGCCGCCTGGGGTGTTTGGGCGGGCGGCTGATGGTGCGGAGGCTATAGAACAGGCGGTGACATTGGGACTGCTGGAGGTGAGCCCGGATGGGTCGCTGCGGGTGCCGCGACTGCTGCCGCTGGAGATGCCGGAGATTACGGAGGAACTGTATGGTGAGGCGGCGACGGCGCTGTATGAGCAGTGGTGGAGAAATGAAGCCTTTTCGGCCACTGAGACGCAGACGCTAGAGGTGTATCGCCTGACCAAGCTCGCCAATCAAGACGAGCAGGCTAGTGAAGTGGGGAATGCTATCGGAATCGCTTGGGAAAAGCGGGGGCGGTATCGCGACGCCATCCCCGTTTTAGAGGAGAGTTTGACGATGCGGCAGCGCTGCTTCGGCAATGCCCATCCCGATGTCGCCACCAGCCTCAACAACCTCGCGTATCTATACGGCTCCCAGGGG
>JBARYO010000330.1:0-5520 GCA_049647905.1 Elainellaceae cyanobacterium
TTGCCTTGTATGACCAGCGGTAGCGGGATTGCCCTGCGATGCTGTCAATGGCAATTTGAGGGGGGGATGGCTCAGACACGAAATCTGTGGCCAATGCCATATCTGGGCAGGGGTCAATGGCTTGGATCAGGGTCTTTGGGTGTGGCTGGCGATTGATGATCGTTACCGTACTGTAGAGGGCGTCTCCGGCATGGACCGGGGAGGTGGGCGATCGCACCGCCTCAAGGCCAGCCAACGAGCGGCGCACTAAGATGACGGCGATCGCCAGCACCGCTAGCATGATGCCGCTCATCAGATAAAGCCAGCCAGCGAGCGTGTTAGTCGCTGCTGCGAAGAAAAAGCCAGCCAAGCCGATTACGATCCAGCCGCTGTAGTCAAGATTGACGCCAGCCTTCTCTAATCTGAGCGTTAATGAATTGAACACCGATTCAAACCACCCTTTAAAGATTGCAGTGGGCAGCGCACAACTGATGTGAGAACGTTATAATCTTCGCGAATACTAGCATTTTAGATATCATCCTCAAGCCCTATGAGCGATCCATTAGTCCGCGCATTTTTCGTGGGTCGAGCTGCCGCCGAAGCCATTGGCGAACAGGCCGAAGCAGCCGTCACGCAGTTACTTAGCGAAGTTGGCCGATTTGATGCTGAGCAGCGGGAAAACCTGCGCATTTTCACCGAGCGTGTCATGGAGCGGGCCATCTACGAAGAACAGCAAGCCTCTCAACAGCCCACTGGCACTAGCTCCACAGTCACGTCTGCTCCAGGAGCAGCGGCAACCCCGACAGGAGATCTCCAAGCCATAATTGACGATGTCCGGGCCGAAGTTGCCCAGCTTAGAGCAGAGCTGCAGCGCTACCGCAACCGCCAAGCTTCTTAGAGTCGGCTCGCCAGCTCAGTATCAGGTTTTGGTCCTTCGGTGCTCGGGAGTTTTGCTGGGGCAGGAGGCGACAATCCCCACAAATTATCGCCTGCCGTAATGCTACCGACATCACTGCGACCTGATGCTTCGGGGGTAGCCGTGAAACGTCTATTTATGGTAAATTTTGTTAAAGACTTTTAACATTACGACTAATTTTTGTCTGTATGGCGCTTTGCCGCAGCCTCGGTAGCCGAGCTTATATCCACAATATTGAATGAGATTCATAGGTGTCCCTTCTCTCTAACCAATCCATATTGCCAGAACCGTCCGAGAGCGAAGCAGCGATGTCTGATCTCCCGAGCCCAACGTCTCATCGCTTATCCAAGGCTGCCCTCGAGACGGCAATGACCACTGCGGATTCTGGTAAGCCTTACAGTTGGAGTCGCGATCGCTACTCCAAGACCGATCGCTTTTTTCACATCTGGTCGTTTGTCCTGCGTTTAGTCCTAGCTCGCTGGCGCTACCGGCAGGCTTGGAGCTATAAGGGAGCTATCACAGAGGAGGCCCAGACGCAGCGACGCCGAAAGATTGCCGTCTGGATTCGAGAAACGCTGCTGGATCTAGGACCTACTTTCATCAAAATAGGGCAGCTGTTTTCCACTAGGGCAGACTTGTTTCCAGCGGAGTACGTCGAAGAACTCTCAAAGCTACAGGATCGGGTTCCCGCATTTAGTTACGAGCAGGTTGAGCAGATTATTCGGGATGATTTTGGCCGCTCAATTTCTGAACTCTACGCCAGCTTCGATCCCATTCCCCTGGCTGCTGCAAGCTTGGGTCAAGTTCATCGGGCGCAGCTCCATTCAGGGGAAGATGTTGTCGTCAAAATTCAGCGCCCCGGTCTCAAGAAGCTGTTCGAAATTGATCTGACTATTCTCAAAGGTATCGCTCGCTATTTTCAGCAGCATCCCGAATGGGGGCGAGGCCGCGACTGGATGGGCATATACGAGGAATGCTGTCGCATTCTTTGGGAAGAGATTGAGTATCTGAACGAGGGGCGTAACGCCGACACGTTTCGCCGTAACTTTAGAGAGCAGTCCTGGGCAAAAGTGCCTCGTGTCTACTGGCGCTATGCATCCCCAAGGGTTTTGACCTTAGAGTATCTTCCTGGGATAAAAATCAGCCACTATGATGCGCTAGAAGCTGCAGGGCTTGATCGTCGCCAGCTTGCTAGGCTGGGGGCAGAAGCTTACTTGCATCAGCTGCTGCGGGACGGGTTTTTCCATGCCGACCCCCATCCCGGCAACCTTGCCGCTAGTCCGGATGGCTCGCTGATCTTTTACGATTTTGGCATGATGGGACGAGTCAAGGCTGTAACTCGCGAGCGACTGATGTCGACATTTTTTGGCATTGCTCAAAAAGATGCGGATAAAGTCGTGAGCTCTTTGATAGAACTAGGCGCGATCGCCCCAGCTGAAGACATGGGTCCTGTTCGTCGCTCGGTTCAATTCATGTTAGATAATTTCATGGATAAGCCCTTCGAAACCCAGTCTATCAGCGCCATCAGCGATGATCTCTATGAAGTTGCCTACGATCAGCCGTTTCGATTTCCGGCAACGTTTACCTTTGTCATGCGCGCGTTTTCTACCCTAGAGGGGGTTGGCAAAGGGCTCGATCCCGACTTTAATTTCATGGAGGTGGCGCGCCCCTTTGCGCTAGAGCTTATGACAAACGATAATCAGTCCTCCTCGGATAGCCTTTTGAATGAGATCACTCGACAGGCGACTCAGGTCAGCACCACAGCGTTTGGTCTGCCGCAGCGTATTGACAACACCATCGGTAAGCTAGACCGCGGCGATCTGCGCATCCGGGTCCGGTCAATTGAGACTGACCGGGCACTCCGACGGATTGGCAGCGTCAACATGGGAACAAACTATACCCTACTGGCCGCCGCGTTTGTTTTATCTGCTACAATCCTGGTTGTCAACGGCTACATTCTGTTAGCCTGCTTTGCGGCGCTGCTCGGCGTTGCTGCTGGGGTTGCCTTCATCCGGCTGCTGCTCGGCATTAATCGCTCTGACCGCATGCCTTAGTTATGAAATGCCTATTTGAAGGGCTAACTGACCCCGGCGTTGTCCGACCCAGCAACCAAGATACCTATCACATCGATTCAAAAGGCCGATTTTGTATCGTTGCCGATGGTATGGGAGGTCATGCCGGTGGGGAAGAGGCAAGCCGTATCGCTGTCAGCATTGTCTGCAATTATCTCGATCAGCATTGGGCTTCTGAGATCCCATCTCCGGAGCTGTTGCAGCTTTCGATCAAAAGTGCCAATGACGCTATCTTGGGAGACCAAGCGAGCCACCCTAGCCGAGCTGACATGGGAACCACCATTTTGACTGTGGTGTTTCGTCCAGATGGAGTTTGGTGTGCCCATGTCGGCGACTCTAGGCTGTACCGATTCCGTGCCCATCAGCTTGAGCCCATTACAGAAGACCACACCTGGGTTGCCCGTGCGATTGGATTAGGAGATATCTCGCCGGAGGATGCCAGAATTCACCCATGGCGGCATATCTTGTCTCGTTGCCTTGGTCGGGACGATCTAAACGATGCCGATGTTGCCCAGCTCGATTGGCAGGTGGGCGATCGCCTCTTGCTGTGCAGCGATGGATTGACGGAAGAGCTATCAGATAGCCTCATTGCAAAATACTTGGCATCGAGCGACGGTAACCAGGCCGTCACCGAGCTAGTGGCCGCAGCAAAGGAGAACGGTGGGCGGGATAACGTCACCGTTGTAGTGGTCGACTATCAACAAAGCCCTTGCTAAGACCGTAACCACCACGCCTTAAACGGTTGCACGACGGCAGGATTTCTGAACTAAGCACGAAGCTTGGTTCACTGCAAACTATTTTACAATTCTTAATCTGATACAACTAATGCAGTCAAACCCTTGTCGGTCAATGCATTAGCGACTGGCATGGGCTAGATGGGAGCCCAAATATGCCCCCAAGGGGTGGTGCGGACTTTGTCAAATCCTTGTTATAGTTTGTAATAAGTCGCGGATTTGCATCCCGCCGACTGGTAAATACTCGCCATTACTACCGTTCTTCAGTCGAGGAGTGTACAGCATGTCTCAACCTAGTGAATTAAGTCTGGAGCAGCAGTTTAACCTTCGTTCCTTTGAAACTCAGGTCGCCCATATGAGTCGAGAACAGGCTCAACAGTTTCTGGTCAAGATGTATGAGCAGATGATGATGCGCGAAAGCATGTACAAGCACTTCCTCAAGTGCGAGTGGGGTCTTGACTCAGGGCCGCAGTTCGACTAGCCCAAGTCGTGGAAATAATGACCTCCTTCTCTTGCCTAGTTCCATCAAGGAGAGGGGCTGGGGATGTTGGGGCCTTCCATAGGGTTTATTTATTGCTGAGCTACCTATTATTATTGCTCTGGCTGCATTACAGACTTACTGTGACACCAGTAGTCGCCCGAGCCTCTGGCCTGTTCGATGGCGACGCCCAGAATTTGAAACTTATTTAAGCTATTCTCTGAATTAAGACTTGATTATCGTAACAATCACATGATGTCCGAGGCGCTTTAGGATACGGTTTAAGTAGGGCAAAATGGTTGCCAGATAGTTAGCGGCAAAATACTTATGTTTCGGCGTGCTTTGATTTGCACCGATTTTCAAGACGGGTTGCATCGCTTGGTGCAATTTGTGCAGAGCTTCAAATCGTCCGGCATCGACCACATTACGTTTCTCCATACTTAGGCGCTGCCCGAGGACCGAGAGATCCCGTGGCCTGACGAAGAGCGCGAGCAAGAGATTCGAGATCGACTCGCATCTGATATGGGATCCATTCCAGATGGTATGACTGTGGAAATCGATGTACAGTCGGGCAAGCCAGCTGCACATATCGAGCGGGTCATCAAGGCTAACGACATTGAAATTGTGTTCCTTGGCATGCCCAACCGGACCCGCCTGACTGAGCGGCTGTTTGGCAGTACTACGATTGGCCTTTGCAAACGCCTGACTATTCCCCTCCTCATTCTCAGACCACAGCTGATCTCGACCTACACTGTCGAGGAACTTAATTTGCGCTGCCAGCATCTGTTCCGTTATTTGTTGCTTCCCTACGATGGAAGCAATGCCTCTCACTATCTTCTTGATAATGTCGAACGCTATGCTCGAGAGCAGCCGGACAACGCTTTAACGCACTGTCTGTTGTTTCGCGCAGTGGATGATGTCAGCCGCAAAGCGCTTCAAGACGTGCAAAGCTACAAGTTACAAGAGGCGGAGACGGAACTCACTGAGGTCAAATCCAAGCTTGAAGGACTGGGTCTATCGGTAGAGACGGTGATTCGCCAAGGTCAGGGCATTCCTCAGCTTCTTCACGCCGCTATGGACTATGACATTACGGCGATCGCAATTTCCTCCGACAGTTTTGGCAAGCTGATAGAATTATCATCCCCTAGCTTTGCAGGTGAGCTGCTTCGGCGCAGCTGGCACCCCGTGCTGTATTTCCCGCCAGAACGCTAGCGAATTGCCTCTAGCCGATGGGTGATAGAAGGCTTGATTTTCTCTAGTTCTGACTTCAACACAGATTTGCTCAAACCATAGTCAGAGGCCGGTGCCGCCTGTCCCATCATCGAGAATTCGTTCAGTCGC
>JBARYO010000331.1:0-5964 GCA_049647905.1 Elainellaceae cyanobacterium
CCAAAGCCCATATGATTCGCGCCATTTTGGAGGGGATTGTCTACAACCTGCAGATGATTTTGCAGGCGGTGGAGGATGTAGTTGGTCCGACGCAGAAGGTCCATGCCACGGGCGGCTTGACGCGGTCAACGCTGTGGCTACAGATGCTGGCGGACGTGTTTGATCGAGCGGTTACGGTGCCCGCAACGGTTGAGGGCTCGTGCTTCGGCGCGGCAATGCTGGGGCTGTATGCTCTGGGCTATCTGGACAGCCTGGACGATGCGGTGGGGCTAGTGGGGGACGGGAGAACGCAAGAGCCAGATGATGAGGCGGCGCAGCAGTATCGACGCATTTTGCCGGTGTATGGGGCGTTGGTGGAGCAGTTTAAGCCGCTGTATAGGGTGTTGGTGCAAGACTGAGGCAACCAGCGCGGCGCGTGGCCCTGCGGCTATGGGGGGACTTCACGGCGCTAAGGGCTAGATTGGTTTGGGTCGGCGGTGCGGCCTGCTCCCATGGCTAGGCAGGCTCGCGCTCGCCGGTCTGCACCCGCCACAGTCCCGCGTAGATGCCGTTTTGTCGCAGCAGGTCATCATGTGTCCCTTGCTCGGAAATCTGCCCCTGTTCCATCACATAGATGCGGTCGGCATTGCGAATGGTGGATAGACGGTGGGCGATCGCAATGGTGGTGCGGTGCTGGGTGATTTTCTCCAAGGATTGCTGGATAGCCGCCTCTGTTTCGTTGTCCACAGCGGAGGTAGCCTCATCCAAAATTAGAATCGGTGGATCTTTGAGAATGGCGCGGGCGATCGCGAGCCGCTGCCGTTGCCCCCCAGATAGCTTCTGCCCTCGCTCTCCCACAATGGTATCGTAGCCATTGGGAAGCTGCTGAACGAAGGGGTGGGCCTCAGCAATCTCGGCGGCGTGGCGGATGTCCGCGGTGGTCGCGTCAGGGGTGCCGTAGGCGATATTCTCGGCTACGGTGCCGTCAAATAGGAAAATATCTTGGCTCACCAACCCCATGGCCCGCCGCAGATCCTGCAGCTGGATCTCCGTGATGGGAATCCCATCTAGAGTGATGCGCCCGCCGTCTAGCTCGTAGAAGCGCAGCAGCAGCTTAACTAGGGTGCTTTTCCCCGAGCCAGTGACCCCGACAACCCCGATGGTGTGGCCCGCCGGAATGGCCAGGGATAGATCCTTGAACAGCGGGGTACCGTCATCGTAGCTGAACCTCACGTTTTCCAACTGCAGCTCACCTTTGACTGAGCCGGGGCTGAGCTGACGATAGCCAGATGGAATAGCAATGGGGGTATTGAGCAAGTCCAAGACGCGGGTGGTGGAGGCCATGGCTCGCTGGTACTGGTCCAGGGTGTTGCCTAGGGCTGTCAGGGGCCAGAGCAATCGCTGGGTGAGGAAGACCAAAACGCTGTAGGTGCCCACTGCCAAGCTGCCGCTGGCCGCGGCCAACCCGCCAAAAAACAGCGTCGCCGTGAAACCCACCAAAATCACAATCCGAATCAGAGGGACAAACGCTGCACTGAGGGCGATCGCTTGGCGGTTGCTGGCCCGGTAGGCATCGCTGTCACCCCGCACCCGCTCCAGCTCGTAGGCTTCGGTGGTGAAGCTTTTGATGGTGGTAATGCCGCTGAGATTATTGGCTAAGCGGCTGTTAAGGTGGCTCACCTGCTGCCGGACCTCGGCATAGCGGGGCGCGAGGCGGCGCTGAAAGACAAGGGAGCCCCAGAGGATGAACGGCATGGGCAGCATCGACATCCAGGCGACGCCGGGGGCCATGATGAAAAAGGCGGTGCCTACCACAACCACGGTGGTGATGGTCTGCAGGATTTCGGTTGCGCCGACGTCTAGGAACCGCTCCAGCTGATTGATGTCGTCATTAAGGATTGACAGCAGCCGTCCGGTGCTGTTGTCCTCAAAAAACGACAGCTCTAGATCCTGCAGGTGACCATAAGCATCTAGCCGCAGGTCATGTTGGATGGTCTGCGCTAGCCCGCGCCACAGCCGTGCATAAGCATACTCAGAGGCAGATTCTAGGCTCCAGACTAGGAGGGTCAACCCCGATAAGACTAGGAGCTGCGCTTCGACGGACTGCAGCCCCCAATCAGCTAGAAAGGAATCCTCACCTTTGACAACGGTGTCGACAGCTAGACCAATTAGGGCCGGAGGGGCCAAATCGAAAACTTTGTTCAGAACAGAGCAGGTCGCCGCTAGCCACAGTTGGGACCGATAGCGGCGACCGTAGTGAATCAGCCGTGACAGGGGCGGCGATGCCGTTGAGGTCATCTAACGTCGTCCCATCACCTTATCGATGACGGCATGGACCGCCGTGCGGCTGAGCTTTTCTTCCCCATGGGCCAATACGTCTAAGGTGGCATGGGCTAGAGCCAGAGGAATCTGGCAGAAATTGCGGGCGGGGCCTTTGGGTAGGGCCTTGGTGTAAGCGTCGGCCAAAGTCAGATTATGGCGGGCATAGTGGCGCATATCCTCAGCGGCCCACTCCTCAGGAAAGAAGCTGACGCCCCGCTCTAGATCCTCTGAATGATTACGAACAATGTTGACAGCCTGAAGACCCCGGCCAAAGCCAATAGCCTGGGTGCGATCGGTTTGAGTACCATCATGCCAGGCCCACAGATCCGACAGCATCAGACCCACAGATCCCGCGACGCTAAAGGTATAGCGATCGAGATCGGCCTTGGTGTGGACGGTCCAGTTACGCTCAGCCCAGTAGGCCATGCGGTCAGCCATAGTGGCGGTGGCATCCCAAATGCGAGGAGCAATGGTCGATGGGGCCATCATGGCCCACTCACCGGCTCTGAGGCTCACTTCGGGGAGTAGGGGGCTGTCGGTCTGCAGCCCAGCTACGAAGTCTGCCGCCGTGGATTGTTCGGTACCCCCCTGAAAGTTAAGGCTCAGCGATCGCAGTAGCCGAGCCTTGGTTTCGTTTGCTAATTGGGGATGGTCTTCGATCTCATCGATGGCGCGCATGAGCAGGTATGCCGATGCAACAGCTTCCAAGAGCCCATCCGGTAGGCGGCTAATAGGAATGTAAAAGGTCCGACTTGTCTCTTTGAGCACCTCTAGCGCATGCTTCGGGGAATTCATCCATCAACTCCTTACACCAACTTGTGCCATAGCATATACTGACTGCCGTCAGAAGACTAGTGCTTTCATCACAGGCACACCACTGGCACAGAAGATTCGGAGAAATTTCAGGTCATGCCCTCAGCTTGCCTTACCACAGCAGCGTAGCAGGCTGCAACGGGTCACCGGTTAAGCGGCTCGCGGTAAGTAGTCGTCTTCTCGAATCTCATCGAAGCGGTGTCGATTTGTCACATGCTCAGCAATCACCTGACGCAGCTTGGGAATATCGGCACTGTTGTACACGCGAAACTCTCGCTCCAAGGTCACGTTTACTTTGCGCACGGCTTGGTTCAACACGAGGGATCCCTGCGGATCGGACACCGAGCGGTGGAACGTGCCAGGGGGAATTCGCAAAATATCGCCGTTAGCGGCTAGTCGTACCATATGAAATGGGACATCCCAAGATAGATTGACGAGACAAAACGTGCGTCCCCCGCTCAGGGCGAGTAAATTGTCTTCTTGCCTAGGATGGAGGTAAAACTGCCAGTTTTTGTTAGCGTCATTGTTGGGACTCACGGCAGGGCCATCGTGAAAGACGAGATCGCGACCGTTAGACTTAGGAACTGTGATATCAAAAAACTTGACACCAGGTGTGTCGCGAAACTTTTGATAGGAAATGAGTTCAAACATAGACGCTCACGGAGTGTAGTGAAGAGTATCTAAGGGCTGTGCAGCAAGGCATTCACTGGCAAGTATGGCAGATTTGATGTATTTAACCTGCTAGCACGACGTGAATTTTAGATGAGCAATATGCAAGTCTATTGACCTACAAAAAATTGCTTCTATCGGATGATGCAGTAAGCTTGTAGTGCGCTTGGGAAAGCCAAGTCACTTTGCTTTCTTAGTACTGATAGAACTACGCTAGCAACCAAGCTATGCCGGATCAAAACGGTTCGCGGTTTGTATCTATGCAAGAAGTGAATAGATGTGACTAATGAACACTTTGCACCTCCAAATTCTTGCAGCGATCGCCGAGCATGGCAGCTTCTCCACGGCGGCCATTCACCTCGATCTGTCCCAGTCCGCCGTGAGTCGGGCGATCGCCACCCTAGAAGATGAGCTGGGTGTGGCGCTGCTGGTGCGGGGGCGATTTGGAGCCCGGCTTACCCCGGTGGGGGAGCGGGTTATGGGACATGCCCACAGAATGCTGCGGCTGCAAGAGCGGATTGAATCAGAAGTTAACCTACATAAGGGACTCAACGGTGGACATTTACGCATTGCCTCCTTTCGCAGTGCCGCCACCCATGTCTTACCGCCGGTCATTGCGCAATTTTGCCAGCGATTCCCCGCCGTAGATATTTCACTAGATGAGCTAGATCCTTTAGGGGTAGAGCGGGTGCTGCGGGAGGGGGGCGCTGATATTGGCCTGATCCCGCTTCCTCGCTCAGAGGAGTTTGAAACCTGGGAGGTGGTGCGAGACGAATTTGTAGTGCTGTTGCCGCAGCATGCCACGGTGCCAAATGAGCTGAGCTGGGAGTACTTATCGCACCATGCCTTCATCCTCTATAACTATGCAGAATGTACCTCAGCGGTCCGAAAGCACTGGGCACAGTGGGATCAGACCCTCAACGTGGCCTACGAAATAAAGGAAGACTCAACGATCGTCAGCATGGTGGCCCAGGGGCTAGGGGCGGCTATTTTGCCCCGGCTGGCGGCGTTGCCCATTCCGGCAGCCGTACAGGTGCGATCGCTGCCCGTCCCTCTAGAGCGAGCGATAGGAGCTGCAATCCTGGCCAATTCCCTGCAGCCGCCAGCCGCCTTCGTATTCTTGGAGCTGCTGCGCGGCGATGCGCTGTTCTAGCCAAACGCCTCTAAGAAAAACCATAGAGACTATGGCAGGAGACCCCGAATTACCCTATTATTCAGGGCGTCTATTGTTTCCCGTACTGCCGTGATGAGCCATAAGTCTTTTCCCTCCTGGGCCTTGACCTTCAGTGCCATTGCTGGCGCAATAATGCTTGGCCTATTGCTGCGGGGCGTTGGCCTATCGGAAAACGTTTACTGGGTGGATGAGGTCCACACAATGCTGCGGCTGGCCGGATACACCAAAGCCACCGTCACCCCCCTGCTGAGCCAGCCCCTGACCGTTGCCGACTTGGGGCCATTTCAAGGCACTGCGGCCCCGCTGCCTGCCGCCCTGCAGGCGCTTGCCCGTCATCCCGAGCATCCGCCACTGTATTACCTGACGGCTTGGGGATGGCTGGCGCTGTGGCAGCCTGGGTTCGATAGCGCTGTAGGGCTGCTGCGGTGGGTGAGTGTTTTGTTTGGACTACTTGCGCTGCCCGCCAGCTATTGGTTCTGCTGGGAGCTGTGGCCCCCTTCCCCAGGCGGATCTCGACCAGCGTCCGGGGTGGCCATTTTGGGCATGGGGCTTATCACCCTATCACCGCTGCATGTGCTATACGCCCAAGAGACCCGCGAGTATAGCCTGTGGACGCTGCTGATCTTGCTGTCAGGGGCAGCGCTGCTGCGATCGCTGCGGTTAGGAGGACTGCGGCGCTGGGTCTTGTACGGCGTGACCGTAGCGCTGGGACTCTATAGCCACCTGCTGTTTAGCGTTGTGGTGTTGGTCTACGGCCTGTACGTGTTGAGGGTAGGGCAAATCCGACAGTATCGGGCCTATCTGCTGGCGACGGTGGGGGCGATCGCGATATTTCTGCCGTGGGTTTGGGTAGGGCAGCGGCAGCTCGGGCAGCTGGAGGCTGTGGCTAGTGCCGTGCAGCGGGATACCAATCTGGGGTATCTGATCGATGTCTGGAGTCGTAACTTGAACCGCGTGTTTTTTAATGGGAACTGGGGCAACGCCAACCTACTGATTTTGACCTTGAG
>JBARYO010000332.1:0-2788 GCA_049647905.1 Elainellaceae cyanobacterium
CTCCGGAAGCGGTGATTTCAGCGTCGGTGCTGCTGTTTGGCATCTTTTTAGCCCTCAGAAACCGGCCCAATAGCGCCGAGTTGATGGGGCTAGCAGCGATCGCAGGCATATACCATGGCTATGCCTATGGCGAGGCCATTGTGGGCGCTGAGATGGGGCCTTTGGTGGCCTACCTGCTGGGGTTTGCATCGATTCAGATGGCGATCGCGGCGGCGGCTTTTTGGGTTGCCCGTCGGGGATTGAGTCAGGTGGCGGGGCCGTCGGGGCTGGCGCTGCGGTTTGCGGGCTTTGCGATTTGTGGCGTGGGTGGGACGTTTTTGTCTGCGCTGATTGTAGAGTCTCTATTTCCGACTTAGGGCTACGAGTCTTCTCACGCGATGGTCAATCCTGGAGAGCTACTGAAGGGCTTTATTCAGAGGGCTTCCACAAGCCAGCGCATTAGGGTACTGTCGTCTTCGGTTTGAGACCGTTGCAGTGCCTCTTCCACCAGCGTCAATTCTAGTCCTGGTAACACCTCAGACGTCTGGATTTCGCCGCTGCGGTTATTGGCGATCGCAAACGCAATCACCTCCCGCTCCGCTACATTCACGACCCAATATTCTGCCACCCCTAACCGTTCGTAGAGCAGCCGTTTTGTGCCTAAATCATCCCTGAATGAGCTGGCTCCAATTTCAATTGCCAGCGTTGGTGGCCCAAAAACAGTCACATCAACGGGCGCATTATCCTGCGGCGGCAGCTGAAAGTCAGCGCCCACATAGAATGCAATATCTGGCTGACATCCCAATGCTCCTGCTTTGTAAAAGCTGCAGTTCGTGAATCCAGCAATCCGCAGATTGCGCACCATCCCGAATATGCTGACAAGCTGGGAAATCACTGTATTCTGTCGCCCATGTCCTGCGCCCAACGGAGCCATTTCAATCCTCATGTAGCCATTGTCGAAATATTCTCTGCCTTCCTGGTATCGCGGCTCATCTGTGGTGGCAGCAAACGTTTCCCAGGTGGCCTTTACCCAGGTATCTGTCTGTGTTGGGGAGGAGATCGATAGGGTCATTACGGTAGGAGGATGCGGCAGGGCAAATTTGCTTGAGCTTGGTTCTAGTTTACTCGGCACTGTGGCGTGAATAGGGGCAAGGGGCACAGGCTCGGTGCTGCGGTTGATCAATGGTGCGGTGCGCTTGCTTATCAGCGATGTACTCTACGAAGATGGGCGATCGCAGCTGTAGCTGTAGATGATGGTATTCACTGCGTTGTTCGCGATCAATCCGCGCTGTATCGATAAGTTCTCGAAGCGCGATCGTGCTCGGTGTAGGCGATCGCTGGACTATGAGAATCTTTAGGTTGAGCGATTAGCTGGTCGAAGCCCTGAATTTCCTGGCTCAGGGATTCTTCGTATTAGCCGTTGAGCCTATCTAGAGACCGCAGCCACATCAGTGTAGAAGAGCACCTGCCCTTGGTCGCGGACGATGTGGATAGGGTGGGCAATGCCAGCCCTGCAGCGCGCTACAAACTGCTCAATCAACTGACGAAGGAGCGATCGCATTTACTGACAAATGAGCAACTAGAACTGCTGAGGTACAAAAAACTGCTCATTAATCGGAGGGCGGACATAGTCCTCAGGGGCAGGACTACGAGGCGGCAACTCAATTGGCTCCGGAGTCATATCGACATAGGGAACCTTGCTCAAAATATGGCTGATGCAGTTGAGCCTTGCCCGCTTCTTATCGTCAGCCTCCACCGTAAACCAAGGCGCTTCGGGAATAGTAGTGCGGGCAAACTTAGCGTCCTTGGCGCGGGAATAGTCGGCCCAGCGATCGCGCGACTCCAAATCCATGGGGCTAATCTTCCAGCGGCGGGCTGGGTCAGTAATCCGCGACTGAAAGCGGCGCTCTTGCTCCTCATCGCTCACCGAAAACCAGTACTTCAGCAAAATCAGCCCAGAGCGCACCAGCATCTGCTCAAACTGGGGACAGGCTTGCAGAAATTCTTGATACTGGGTCTCGGTGCAAAACCCCATGACGTGCTCCACCCCGGCGCGGTTGTACCAGCTGCGGTCAAAGCAAACGATTTCACCTGCGGCGGGCAAGTGGGCGACATAGCGCTGAAAGTACCACTCGGTCTTTTCGCGATCGCTGGGCGTCCCGAGCGCAACGGTGCGGCAGCCTCGGGGGTTGAGGGGTTCGGTGATGCGCTTGATGGTGCCGCCTTTACCGGCAGCGTCTCGGCCCTCAAAAATGATCACCATGCGGTTGCCTGTATGCTTGACCCAGTACTGCATCTTCACCAGCTCTAGCTGCAGACGGGCCAGCTCCTTTTCATAGACTTTTCGGGAAAGTTTGGAGCTGCCTTCGCCCTCTGAGATGTAGCTGAAGACCTTGCGCCCAGTGCCTTTGTGCTTGTTGCTCTTATGCTCTACGCCCTTGCGGTCAGCCTTCTGCTGCTTGCGCTTTTTTTTCTCTTTCTTTTTTTTCTTCTTGGCGTCCGGGTCTTGGGATTGATCGGCTTGGGGTGCGGTAGAAGGGCTATTTTCGTCCATGGGTTGACGCCTTTGTTGAGCGATATAGAGCCTACAGATCTAGGATAAGACCGATATATGGAAAATAGGGGATTCGTTGGCGTAGCCTTTCCGCAGGAAATACCCCTGACCTGGTGCGGTGCGAGATGGAGAATAGGGGATTCGAACCCCTGACCTCTGCGGTGCGATCGCAGCACTCTACCAGCTGTGCTAATTCCCCTCGTTGTAAGCGATCTTACCGCAACCTCTGCCGTGCGATTGGCCTTACGGCCACCC
>JBARYO010000333.1:0-7888 GCA_049647905.1 Elainellaceae cyanobacterium
CTTTATTGAGCGGAGTCACTCTTACAGCTGCCAGTTCTCTATTATTTGAGGCAGATCTCTATCCCTTCGGCTGGTAGTACACCACCGGCCCTTCATCCGACACAAAATGACAAGCCTGCTGCGATCGCATAAAGCTGCTCCAAATCGGAGCTTCAGACTTGCGGTAATAGTCTCCCAAGATAGGCTTGATCGCCTCCGTCGCCTCCTTCAGGTTGTAGTGGGGCATGTTCAAAAAGATATGGTGCGCCACGTGGGTGCCAATGTCGTGGTGAATGGGGTTCACCCAGCCATAGTCCCGGTCAATGGTCGAGAGCGCCCCCCGCAAAAACGTCCAGCTCTCGCCGCGATACCAGGGAATATCCGCCTCGCTGTGGTGCAAAAACGTCACCAGGTCCAGCCACATGACAAACACCAGGTAAGGCATCACGTAGTAGGTCACTAAGGCCAGCCAGCCAAACTGAACCGTAAACGCGGCCAAAAGCCCCAGCATTCCCACAAGGCAAACCGTGCTGGTAATCACGTCCCACTTCTCACTGGGCTTAAACAGCGGGCTATCGGGCATAAAGTGAGAGCCGCTGCGATCGGGCGATCGCTTGAAAAGATAGATCGGATAGGCCAGCAGCGGCAGGTAGAAGCGCACCAGCTTTTGGGGCCAGTCCATCGCCATATATCTCGATTCGACCACGGGATACCAGCTTTCGTCGTTATCGATGTTGCCGGTGTTGGCGTGGTGGGTGCGGTGGCTGATACGCCAGCCGTGGTAGGGCACCAAAATTGGGGTGTGGCTCAGGTGGCCAATGAGAGAATTGAGCCAGGGAGACCTGGAAAACGAGCCGTGGCCGCAGTCATGGCCGACCACAAACAGCGCCCAGAACATGGTGCCCTGCAGCACCCAAAATATAGGGAAAAACAGCCAGGAGTTGAGGCTGTAGGCGATCGCATACAGACCGGCGATGATGCCGATATCGCGGAAGAAATAGGCCAGCGATCGCCCTACGGAGGGCTCGAAGCAGTGGGCCGGAATAGCGGCTCGCAGATCGCTGAGGGTGAACGGAAGCTCAGGAGCCTCACGCAATGGCTGTGAATGAGACGCCAGATCGCGCTGATGATTAGCAGTTGAATACACGTGTTATCAGGTGAGTAGATAAATTCCCAGGTCAACCCAGTTCCCAGGACAATTTGGTTCCGGGGACGTTGGCGCATAGAAGCGCAGCCAAGGCGCGTTTCCATGGCCAAAAATCGTAGCCGGTATGAATCGGTGCAAAAAAATGCCTCAAACCGCCGGTATGCTTCCATCAATTCGCAATGGAAGGGGCTACCAAAATCCTGGGACGTGAGCCTGATCAGTTTAGCGCACCCCTCGGCTCTGCCGCACCCCTCGGCCACATGGGGTAGACTGGGCGCTACGCTCATCTGCCAAATCGCCATGTCCACTGGTCTCAAGTCTCCCCACCGTATTCGTGCGGTTCAAGCCCTGCTCTTGATTGTTTTGATGTTGGGCGTTTTCTTTCGCGCCGCCCACCTCGATGGCAAACTCTACTGGCACGACGAAGTCTATACCTCTGTGCGGACATTGGGCTACACGGGTGACGAAATCGAGGAGGCTCTATTTACTGGCGAGCTGACGACTCGGCAAGACTGGCTGCGCTACCAGCAGCTCGACCCCGAACGAGGTTGGGGCGATACCCTCTATGCCCTCACTACCCACCCCGAGCACCCACCTCTGTTTTATCTGCTGCTGCGGGGCTGGGTTGTGCTGTTTGGCGACTCGGTGGCCGCTATCCGCAGCCTATCGGTGGTGTTTAGCCTGCTGTGTTTCCCGGCGTTGTACTGGCTCTGTCGGGAGCTGTTTGACGTGAGAATCTGGCCTGTAGCCTTGGCCCTGTGGTCAGTCTCCCCGGTCCATGTTCTCTATGCCCAAGAGGCTCGACCCTACAGCTTGTGGACCCTCATGACGCTGCTGTCTACAGCGGTGCTGCTGTGGGCGATGCGCTCCCATAGACCCTTGACCTGGGTGACCTACGGCATTGTCTTGGCCATCAGCGCCTATACCTCTCTGTTTACTGCGATGGTGTGGCTCAGTCATGGGCTTTACGTAGGGATTCAGAGTTGGCCCCCACAGCACTGGCAGCGCTCGGGGAAACGGTCAACGCCGCCCACAATTGGGGATCCCCCCGCCTTGCAGCACCCCCCTTATCAAGGGGGGCTGGGGGGGATCCTAAACTGGCTCCTCGCAACAGGGCTGGCCGGCTTTCTGTTCTCCCCCTGGATTGCGGTCATTTTGGTCAACCGCGATCGCTTTCAGGAAAAAACGAGCTGGGTTAACTTCGAAACGGCCTTCCCAACCTTGGTCAAGCTGTGGGGACTGCATATCAGCAGCGTGTTCATCGACCTGGGCCTTCCCCTAGATCACCCCTATACCTACATCGCCCCCGCCCTAGTGCTGCCGCTGCTGGGGTGGGCCTTGTGGGTGCTATGCCACAACACCCCCCGCCGCACTTGGCTACTGCTGGTGCTGATGCTGGTGGTGCCCTCCGCCATGCTGATTTTGCCGGATGTGCTGGGGGGCGGGCAGCGCTCAATCAACACCCGCTACTTTTTCCCCACCCTGAGTACTGCCGTCGTGGTGGTGGCCTATCTGCTGGCGCACCTGTGGTGTTACAGAAGTCGGCTAGCCGCTGGGGTGATGGCCTTGGTCTTCACCGCTGGTGTGTTGTCCTGCAGCCTCAGCGCCAGCTCAAATACCTGGTGGAATAAAGGCCTGAGCTATCACAATATCCGCACCGCCACCGTGCTGAACCGACTCGATCGCCCCATTGTCGTCAGCGCCTGGAGCAATAACCTGCTGGGCAACCTGGTGTCCATGGCCTATGACCTAGACGATGATGTGCAGCTCCAGATCTTCTCCGACACGCCCCTGCCGCCGTTCCCCGAGGACGGACGCGATCGCATTCTGTTTGAGTTCAACGACCGGCTGATTGAATCAGCCCTAGCAAACGGTTTTACCCTAGAGGGCTTTGAGCAGGATAATGTACCGTTATTGAGGCTAGTGAGGCAGACCGGGTCTTTACCCGATGAGGGCGATGAAGCTAATTATTCAAATTCCCTGCTACAACGAAGAGGCGACCCTGGGCACCACCCTAGCTGAGCTGCCGCGTCAGATTCCAGGGGTGGATCAGGTGGAGTGGCTGATCATCGATGATGGCAGCAGCGATCGCACGGTGGAGGTGGCCAAGGACCACGGTGTGGACCACATCGTTAGCTTTGAGCACAACCGAGGGCTGGCGGTGGGCTTTATGGCGGGGCTAGAAGCCTGCCTCAAAGCTGGGGCCGATATCATCGTCAACACCGACGCCGACAACCAGTACTGCGCCGCCGACATCCCCAAGCTGATTGCTCCCATCCTGCAGCGGGAGGCGGAGATTGTCATCGGTGCTCGCCCCATTCGCGACACGGTTCATTTCTCTCCAGTCAAGAAGGTGCTGCAGGGGCTAGGCAGCTGGGTGGTGCGCTTGGCCAGCAACACCAAAGTTCCGGATGCCCCCAGCGGCTTCCGTGCCTTTAGCCGCACAGCGGCGCTGCAGCTCAACGTCTTCAACGAATATACCTATACCCTAGAGACGATTATTCAGGCGGGGCTGAAAGGGATGGTGATTACCTCTGTCCCCATTCGCACCAACGGCGACCTGCGCCCGTCGCGGCTGGTGAAAAGCATCCCCATCTACATCCAGCGATCGGTGCTGACCATTGTGCGCATTTTCATGGTGTACCGCCCCATGCGGTTTTTCACGATTTTGGGAGGGTTGCCCTTTGGGGCGGGGCTGCTGCTGGGGCTGCGCTGGATTCTGCTGTTTGTGTTTGATGACCCCACCCGTGCCCGCGCCCCCAGCTTGATTTTGGCGGCGATGCTGATTTTGATTGGGGTACAGCTGTGGATTTTTGGGCTAGTGGCAGATTTGCTGTCGGTGAACCGCAAAATGATGGAAGACATTCAGCTGCGGCTGCGGCGACGGGATGTGGAACGGAAAGAGCGTTAATCCTCTGTGGCTCAGCTGTCCCGCTTTAGTGAATCGATGTCCAGCAGCAGCACCACTGCTCCATCGACTTGATTCTCAACGGTGCGGTAGGGGCGAATCCGCAGTAGATACCAGTGGCCCTCTCGATCCTGCACATCTCGCTCTATGACAGTGAGGGTATTGATAACGTCTAAAATCATGGTCTCTAGGTTATCAATATCAACGTCAAACCTGATGTCGCTGATGGGGCGACCGACATCAGAGGGGATGAGGTTGAAGAGGTTCTGCATCATGGGGGTGAAACGCCGAATGCGCAGATCGCTCGATAGCATCAAAATTGGCAGGTTGACGTTATTGATTAAGTTGATCAGATCGTCGTTGGCATGGCGCGACTCAGCATTTCGATTCTGCAGTTCTTCATTCGTCGTTTTGAGTTCTTCGTTGGCGGATTGAATTTCTTCCTTGGCCGTTTGTAGCTCTTCGTTAGTGCTTTTGAGTTCTTCGTTGCTCGACAAAATTTCTTCGTTGGCTGCAACGAGCTGCTGGTTTGTGCTCTCTTGCTCTTGAATTGTCAATCGCAAAAAGGTTTGGGTGTCCAGGAGTTCCTGGCGTGTATTGCCAAGCTCTTGACGCAGCCAGTAAACGTCAGCGTTCAAATCTGTGGGGCCAGCATCAGCACCTGATTCGCGATCGCCCTCCGGCGGGTCCGACGGCTTGCTCTCAGCAGGGGTGTGCTCGAATAAAACCAGGAAACAGCGCTCTTGGGACATGCTGACGTTGAATGGGATCACTTCTAGGGAGACGTCTCCCACCTGGGTATCATCAAACTGCAAGTTCTGGCGCTTGGCGACAATATTTTGCCGGCTTGCCTCTTCGAGGGCGGCTCGCACATCCATTAGCACGCTGGGTCGAATCATCTTCAGGAGATTGAAGCTTGGCTCTCCTAGGGGCGGTCTGAGGTATGGGCTGGTGTCCCCCCGAAACTGCAGGATCTCCAACCCCTCGTTGACGATGACCCCCACTGGCGCATAGCGGCTGAGGACAATCTGATCCGCCCACTGCTGCACATTAGTGCGGCTCAGGGCGGCTGGGAATCCCTGGCTGAGTTCGATGACACGCTTTTGAGGCGTGTGATGGTTCGTGAGAAAGTCAAAGCTCAGCCGGGACGGCACGGCTTGTCGCGTATAGATTTTTGCCCGAGCGTCAAAAACGCTGAATAGTTCTGAGGCGTCTCCGACGCTCTCGGAGTTGCCCAAGGCGAGAAACCCTTTGGGCTTGAGGCTGTAGTGAAAGATAGACAACACTCGCCGCTGCAGAGGAGGCTTGAAGTAGATCAGTACGTTGCGACAGATGACTAGATCAATATCTGAAAAAGGGGGGTCGCTGCTGAGGTCTTGCCGAGCAAATATGCACAGCTCACGCACCGACTTATTGATCTGATAGTCTCCCCCATTGACTTCAGTAAAGAAGCGCTGACGCCGCTCTAAGGAGACATCCTCCATACGGGATTCTTTGTATATGCCAAGGCGCGCCTCGTCAATGGCCCTATCGCTGATATCGGTGCCAAAGATTTGAATGGCTGGGCCAAGCCATGGGGTGGTCATGCACTCTAGCAGGCAAATGGCCATAGAGTAGACTTCTTCTCCGGTGGCACAGCCCGGTATCCAGATACGAATAAAAGATGCCGCAGATTGCTGCTCAATTAATGCAGGAAAGACGCGCGCTTTGAGTACTCTGTAGGTTTCGGCATCCCTAAAAAAGCTAGTGACCGTAATCAACACATCTTGATAGAGGGCTTGAATTTCGGCGGGGTTTTCCTGTAGATACCGGACGTATTCCGATAATGTAGAGAGCCGATGTAGTGCCATCCGTCGCCGCAGCCGCCGCTGGAACGTCGTCGATTTATACTCAGCAAAATCTACGCCGGTATGCTGACGCAGCAGCCTAAAGATGGCTGAGCCGACCTCTTCTAAATCTAATGAACTCTCGCCGTCTTGACTGGCGGGTAAACTGCGCGGGTGTGGATGACGACTGATGTTGATTAGCTCGCGTGCAATCTCCGCCGGAGACAAGATGAAATCCACCTGGCCAGTCGCGATCGCCGCAGTTGGCATATCAGAGAATTCTGCTGTGGCTTGAGACTGGGCAAAGGTGACGCCGCCCGCCGCTCTGATGGCCGCCAGCCCTGCCGCCCCATCGTTGTTGCTTCCCGACAGGATGACGGCGATCGCCTTATCTTTTTGATCGACGGCCAAGGACTGGAGAAACAGATCGACCATGTTGATCCGCTGCTGGGTCTGGTCTCGCTCATTCAGCCGCAAGCGCCCTTGGTCGATGGTCATCTGAGCATTGGGCGGAATCACGTAGATATGGTCTGCCTGCACCACCATGTCGTTCTCTGCCGTCTCCACGGGACTCTGGGCTGTCCGGCCCAGCAGCTCAGGCAACAGACTCTCTTGCTCGGGGTCTAGATGCTGAACCAGCACAAAGGCCATGCCTGTGTCAGGGGGCAAGTGGCGCAGCAGCTCCGAGAAAGCCGCTAGCCCACCGGCAGATGCTCCAATACCAACTACAGTCAGAAGAGCCTCGTCACTGTGACGGTCTGCCATTAAAAACCTCAAAACGGGAATTAAACTATACCGGAAATTGGCCCATAGCCAAGCTAGAGGCTATGGCCAGCATACCTCAGCAACCCGTTCAGACTGAATGGGGTGACTGAAGAGATACCCCTGCATCACATCGCAGCCCATGGCAATCAGCACCTCGGCTTGAGCCGTTGTTTCTACCCCTTCTGCCACTACCGACAGGTTTAACGCCTTCGCTAACGTAACGATGGCGGCTGTAATGGCCTGATCAGGAGAGTCTTGTCCTAGTTCAGCTGTGAGGGAGCGATCGATTTTGAGGCCATGTAGCGGCAGCTGCTTCAGTCTAGCGAATTCTGAGTAGCCGGTGCCAAAGTCATCGAGGGTGATCTTGACCCCTTGCTGGGCGATCGCATTTAGGGTGTCCTGGGTTGTTTTGAGCTGATTGATCGCGGTTGACTCCATAACCTCCAGTTCGAGTAGGGCGGGATTGTAACCGGTGGTCTTCAAAATTTCTCCGACCAACTGCGCAAACTCGGCCTTCTGAAACTGCATCGGTGAGCTATTGATCGCGACCACTGGGGCAGCGCCCTTAATCTTCCAGGTTTGGGCTTGGTGGATAGCTTCCCTCAGGACCCATCCGCCTAAGTCGAGGCCCAAGTCGCTCGTTTCGGCTAGACCAATAAACGAAGCGGGGGGCAGGAGGCCAAAATGGGGATGCTGCCAGCGAACTAGCGCCTCTAAGCCGACAATACGGCCCGTCAGATAGTGAACTTGAGGCTGGAAGTACAGCGTTAGCTCTTGGTTTTTGATGGCTTGGTGAAGATCGGATTCTAGGCCTAAGCGGGCGATTTGCTTGTCAGAAAGGTCAGTATCATAAATGCGATAGCCGTTACGTCCTGCTCGCTTGACGTCGTAGAGCGCCACATCGGCGTCATGCAACAGCGATCGCGCCGTTTTTTCTTGGGGCGAAAACAAAATGCCGCCCAAGCTAGCGCTGACCATCACGGTCCGGCCAGATAGGTGAAATGGAGAGCCTGTTAGGCGAGATACAACGCGCTCACAAACGGCCTCGACCACCGCGTCTTGCTCAACTTTCTCTAGAATTAGGGCAAATTCATCCCCGCCCCACCGGTAGGCAATATCGCCATCGCGCAGACAGGAGTTGACCCGCTGCACCACAGCCTGGAGTAAGGCATCCCCGATGAGATGGCCGTACCTATCGTTGATTTGTTTAAACCTATCGATGTCGAGAAGGACAAGCGCAGACCTAGTGGAACCTTGCACCGC
>JBARYO010000334.1:0-2551 GCA_049647905.1 Elainellaceae cyanobacterium
GGGCCATGTCGTCCTTGAGCAGCACGGGAAACAGCAGCCATAGGGCGAAAAAGTCAAGCGCCATCACGTGAATGAAGCGGTTGGCCTGCCACTGCTGCCAAAAGTCAGGCCAGTCTCCCTTAAGTAGGGCTTGCTGAAAAAGTCAGCAATTTGGGTAACAGAGCCGCGATGGGGTGACCTGAGCGTAAAGACTAAGCCGCCACCCACGTAGCTGAGCCATTCCAACGAGATCGCCCCCGGTTTCGACGTCTCCTTGGCCAGCCAACAGCAGCCAAAATAGCGACAAAAAAGAGCCTCAACGCCTGGAGGTAGCGCTCCAGATTCATCACCAAGAAGGTGATAGCGATAGCGGTTTCAGCGCTAGAGGCCAACTTAGCCATGACCCGAGCCAAACTGAACCGCCGCTTGCCCTGGCCAAACTTGCCTTCAACGGCATTGCGAATCTTGGCATCAGCTTGAGCTTGACGGTCGATTTCAGACTTAGCTCCCGCCTTCGGTCGTCCCAAGGGTGGGCCACTGAGGCGAATGCCGCGCGCCTTGCACCAGTTGCGATTGGCACGGGTGCGATAGATCTGGTCGGCATGGACTGATTCAGGATAATAGCCGTGGCGAGCCTGGTACTGCTCCACCTGGTGGGGCAAGTCAGCGGCTTCGTGATAGGCGTCCCAATCCAGTCGGTCGAGGGAGCAGTAGCCTGATACGCAGCTTATCGAGATCTTGGCCCCAAATTCGACAGGGGTTCCGGCTTTACCCCGGACAATGGGGCGCACATGGGGCTGGGCCAAACTGACAATGCGGTGCTCAATACTCCGCTGCCGGTGCTGGTAGAGATGCCCCTGTTGCCGGTAGACCTCCTGAATCACCAGCAGACGTCGGTACCAGTAGCGCGGCAACGCACTCAAGGGGGCACCACCTGACACCAACCGACGGATATGGCCCAGATTGCGGCGTAGATAGCGCAGTTGTTGACCAATGGCCTTACGGCGTTGTCGTTGCGTGGTGCGGCGTTGTTTGGCCACCTTGAGATAGGCCCGCCGGGCCTGCTGCCGGTACGTGCGAGGCTTGCGCATCCCCGGTTGCTGTATCGCGCTGTAGAGGGAGTCGAGGATGCGTTCACTGCTGGCTCTGGCCTGGTTGAGCAGATGCAGGTCAGTGGGATAGTGAATATCGGCTGGTGCCACACTGGCATCAATAATCAACTGGCCCTGATTCGGAGGCGGTGGTGGCTCATCCTCATCATCTGACTCGTTTGAGGGGGACGATGAAGAGTCTGATGATGCCTCAACTGGGGTCTCACGGATCTCGACGGTCGTCTCGTCGTTCTCGACCGCAGCCCGCTCAGCCCCTAGGGCGTCCTCAACAATCCGAGCATTGACTTGATTGACCAATTCCAGACTCAATCGCTGCCGAAAGTGGCTCAACATGGAGACCTCAAACGGGGCCTGGTCACTGTACTCATGCAATCCCAAAAAGTATTGCAAATACGGGTTCTCGCGGATCTGCTCCACGGTCTCGCCGTCGGTTGTCCCCAGGCGTTCTTTGATAATCAGTGCGCCCAAGGCCATGCGAAACGATTTCGCCGGGGCACCCTGGCGCTCGCTAAACTGCTCGGCGTAGCTCGATTCAAACGCCTCCCACGGAATCAGCTCAGCCAGTTTTACCCAGCGATTCTCGTCCGAGAGTTTGCCTCCAAAGGGCAAGTAGAAGTCTTCAAAACTCAGTTGGCCTGGGCTGGGACGGCGGTACATCGGCAAGTCGGTGCAAGGGTTTTGGCCCTAACGGGCGATTTTCCTTGCACTTTATCATCTCGGATCCACCTTGAATACCCCGAACCTCAAGCCTCTTAGCCTTTTTCAGGAAACCCTATCTAGCACTCCGCGATTGCCCGAGGGCCTATCTGACCCGAAAAGTCTGGCGAGAAGGCCTGGAAGTGGCGATAAAAATCAAAGGGTCTCAAGGCCAGCGGCGCGTGGTCTGGCTCAAGACGGAGCATCCGTTTACCGCCATTAGCTCCAAGACGGAGGTGCATGCGAATCATAATGAGGCTCAAAATGCGGCCCTGAGACGACGCTGTAGCGCGTATCGTCGCCGTCAAAACCTGTATGCCAAAACTCGAACGGCGGTGCAACGCGTCTTGGATGTCCAGCGGATTATCCACAATTGGGTCAGACCGCATTGGGGCTTAGGAAAGCGGACGACCCCGGCGATGGCGATCGGTCTCTGCTCTCGCCCCTTATCAACGCAGGAAATCCTCTGTATGAGAGGGTTTCGATGCATCTCCTCTTAACGAACCAGTGCCCGCTACCATAGTCATCTTTATGCAAGAAACTCACAAGAGTTACCAATGCTAATTTAAAGCTATTCATGCCTCTGATGCAGTTCACCAGGAATACGTTCATCGGGCTGGCCGTGAGGCCGGGGTGACAAACACCTCTCGGAGCTTGCCTACTCGCTGGTCAGTTGTCTCCGGCGGCGGAGAAATCCACAGCGACTCGTAGAAGAAGAACGACATGCCCGCGTAGGTGCGATCGCGCACCGCCGCCATCTGCTC
>JBARYO010000335.1:0-3282 GCA_049647905.1 Elainellaceae cyanobacterium
CCAGAGATTTGAGGGGATGCGGCATCAGGAGCAGCTGGCGTGATCGAACCACCGGTTTTTGTGTAAACAACCCACAGGAGAGCGAGCTGCTCATCAGCGTTTAGACCTTGGATTTGGCTTGTTAGCAGATTGGAGTTAGATGCGGGTGCCGTAGACGTCATACAGAAATTTCCTTTCAACTTATAACAACGTTCAGCAAGCTGGCCGATCTGCCGTCATAACGGAACGCAAGCGGCTAGAACTTGCAGCTGCCTTACGTTAGGGACTATAACAAAGCAGTTCGTAATCTCATATTGATCTATTGGTTGAACTGCGGTCTATAGCGATACTAAATCGAGAGTGAAGTGTAAGTGAGAGGGAGGGAAGGGCTGAGCCCTTCCCTCCCTCTCATAGATCATCCAGGATTACTATATAAGTAGAAGGCCATAAATAAACGACGCTACTTGGAGGTTCGCCCCCCGGCGGGGGGCGAACCCCAACACCGTTTACTTGTGGCTAGCCACTTATATATGGCTCTACCGACAGGGCTCTGTATTTATATTTTTCGTAGAAATACATTAAGACATCAAATACTCAGGCAATTATGTTTAGAGTTGCATGTGTATTACGTGGTTTTCTGTAGGAATCGCTTAGTATGAGCTAGAGATGTATCGGTCTTCGCCTTTTTCTAGCTATCAGTCAAAAAAAGCTTGAATTACAACTGCTTCTGATTGTTGTGCATGGTTCCAATGGAGATGATAGCGTGAGATTCTGGGGTGCCTCTGGGTACAACTAATTTCGAGCCGGATCACGATTAACTGATGTTTACTATACGTTTTGAGAGCCAATCGTCAGAATTCCGCGTTAAATCTGTTCTGCCACACCTCCGAACATTGAGTAGTGCCGTCGTGGGACTTGGAAGCGCAATGGGGATCTGGATGTACCCTGTTTCCGCTCAGCAGCTGACATTGCCCCAGGGTGAGCGGTGGTTGGAAGTACAGCGAATCCAAGGCCGGGTGACCATTTGGGAGCAGCAAAATCAGCGCCCTGCTCGAGTCGGCGATCGCCTCCAAGGTCAAGGCAGTGGGTTGTCAACAGCGGCACTCTCCGCATCGACCCTAGCCCTAGATAGCGATATTGGTACGGTTCAGGTTGCTGAAAATACCCGACTGCAGGTCAGAAACATGGCTGCGCGGGAAAACGGAGCCAGAATTACAGCCCTGCAAATTGATTATGGCCAGGCGCGTTTACAAATTCGCCGCTTCAACAACCCCGACTCTAGACTAGACGTCGAAACGCCAGCCGGAACAGCGGCAGTGCGGGGCACCGATTTTGGGGTAGCCGTTACCCCCAGTGGTAAAACCAGCATCGGCACCGAGAGCGGAGCAGTAGAAGCCGAGGCGCAGGGAGTTAGCGTTATGGTCAATCCTGGCTTTGCCAGCATCATCATACCGGGGGAACCACCATCCCCCCCCATTCCCATCGATCGCATTCTACGACTGCAGGTCCGGCCCCCAGTGCAAGATGGTGGGCGCGTCCGAATTTTAGGACGCATTGACCCATCCAATACACTACTTGTGAACAACACTCTAGTGGAAACGGGCCTAGACGGCAGATTTCGCCTGTCGATTCCAACCCTGCCCCGACAGCGCTTCGCGGTACTAACCGTTCAAAATGTCCTTGGCGATCGCCGCGACTATTCTCTGTCGCTTCGAGGTGATCGGCGGTAAGCCTACAGGGAAACAATGGGTAAAGCGGTACAGCACTCGAGTTCAGCGCCGCGACTGCCGAAGCTACGGCAGTCAAAAGCCACTCGGCTGACTGCCGTCGGTTTAGTCTCGGCGCTAGTAACGCTGAGCATTCAGGCCGTGGGGGGCTGGCGAGCGTTAGACCACATCAGTTACGTGATGCTATTTCGCGTGCGTCAGGCCATAGCACCGCTGCAATGGGATCCCCGCATCGCTGTGATTGCTGTTGATGACAATACGCTAGAGCGGTATGGCCAGTTTCCCGTTAGTCGCCACTACTATACTGACCTGCTCGATCAGCTCATCGTAGCCCAGCCAGCAGCCATTGGCTTCGATCTGCTTTTTGTCGATCCCTCTCCCCATGATGAGGTTTTGGGTGCTGCAATAGAGCGCCACTGGACCGTCGTGCTGCCGGTAGCGGTATCGCCCCAGGGGACGCAGCTTCGGCCCGTACCGCCTTTGTCCAGCGCCGCCGCCGCCCTGGGCCATGTTTTAGTCACGTCGGATGGGGACGGAATTACTCGCTTTATTGAGCCCTACCAGGGAGACGTACCGGCCTTTGGCATGGCGATGGTACAGGTCTACAACGAAAGTCAAGCGGCGATCGCCACAGATCAATCGGCTGGGAGCGGTATAGGCGAAGGCCTACAACACCAATCTGCAATCAGGGGCAATGCCCCAAGCACTCTGGTGCCAAAAGCCCCGCTATGGCTGAACTGGCCAGCGCCTATCACCGCCCCTAGAGGCTGTGCGCCCCCCAAACCAGGGCACCTACAAAGTTATGCCATGGACTGTGTTTTGCTAGGCCAGGTGTCCCCGGCGACCTTCAGTAACCGTATCGTGCTGATTGGCGTTACCGCAACAGGAATCGACCCGTTACGCACCCCCTTCAACTCAGCCGTGCCATCGTCTAACGTCTATCTCCATGCTGCCGTTATAGACAATCTCCTCAATGGGCGATCGCTCCGTCGCCCACCGGGCTGGGTCTTAATTCCCATCGTGGCATCCATCAGCCTCCTCTCCTTTGAGCTTGTGCGGCAGCCTCGGTTGCGTCTCGCGATTTTTGGTCTACCGGTGGTCTGGGGCGCGTTGGCGTCTTTGGGATTTGCCGCAAACCTCTGGTTGCCGGTGGCCGCTCCCGTGGCTACGATTCTGCTGACCCTCATTGGCGCACAGGTCAATGCCCAATGGGAGAAGCAGCAGCTGATGGAGCTATTTGAGATTCACGTCGATCCCACAGCCGCAGCCCTGCTGTGGCAACAGCGGCACCAGATTCTCAAAAGTGGTCAGCTGCCAATTCAAGAGGCGATCGCCACCGTACTCTTCGTAGATATTCGTGGATTTACCACGGTGGCAGAGGATCTTTCCTCCCATGCTTTGATGGGGTGGCTCAACCGCTACCTAGATGCCATTACCCAAAGCGTCACGGCTCGCGGCGGCGTTGTCGATAAATTCATTGGGGATGAAGTGATGGCCTACTTTTGCACTCCTGCCCACCAGGCAGACTCAACGACCGTGAGTGCCCAAGCCGTGAGCGCTATCGAAACCTGCTTAG
>JBARYO010000336.1:0-7070 GCA_049647905.1 Elainellaceae cyanobacterium
CTGGAACCGTTAATGCCACGTTGCATAGACCTATTGTCAGCATTTGAGGCTGCTCTAGGCCAAAGTCCTGGGCAATCGTGGTCGCAAATGGTGGAAAGTTAAACCAAACGACAAACGATAGAAAAAACGCAAACCAGGTCAGGTGTAATATTCTGTACCTTCCCTGAGTTGCTTTAGTAAACAACTCTCCAATCATCCGTCTTACGCTCCTAAATAGATCGAATCAAATCAAATCAAATCAAATCAAATCAAAACAGCCGACATGAGCCTCTATGGAAACCGATTCCACGGGCTTTTTGCATCTGCACCCCCTAACTCGCTTAGGGAGGCTTCAATGGGCAACGGGTCTTGTGAAGACTTCCCTTGCCCAAAGCTTTACTTTTTCACCGTGACGACGGCCCGTCTGGCCGCCCCTAAGCAGTCTGCTTGGGCTTAGCGTCAAAGTGCTCCATCAGTAAATCCTTTAGTACGGGCTTCAGGTCATCGCAGGGGATGCCCTTCATCACCCGCTCTCCCAGCGCGGCGTCTTTGCCCACCTTGCCGCCCATGTAGACGTCAACCCCCTCCACGGTTTTGCCGTCCTTACGCACCTTTGTGCCGATAAAGCCGATTTCCGCCACCTGGGGTTGACCGCAGGAGTTGGGGCAGCCCGTCCAATGAATGCGCACCGAGCGGGGTAGCTCTAGCTCAGATTCCACCTCTTTCGCCAGGGCTAGAGCCCGATTTTTGGTTTCAACCAAGGCAAAGTTGCAAAACTGGGCTCCGGTACAAGAGACGAGCGATCGCGTCAGGGGTGCCGGGTCAATGGTGAACTTCTGCAGCAGAGGTTCCTCTAACAGGGTCTCTAAGCGGGAGTCGGGGATATGGGGAATAATCAGATTTTGCTCCACCGTCAGGCGAATTTCCCCGGCCCCATAGACCTCAGCGATGCGGGCAACGTCGAACATATCCTGGGCAAACAGGCGACCTACGGGGACATGCAGCCCGACATAGCTATAGCCCTCTTGCTGCTGAGGATAGACGCCAATGTGGTCCCGCTTGTCCCAGTCGATTTCATCTTCCACCGCTGCTGTGGGCAGGTCTTGCCCCATCTGCTTGGCGACCACCTCACGAAAACTCCCCAGCCCCATATCATCAATGAGCCACATCAGACGAGATTTTTGCCGGTTGGCGCGAGGGCCGTTGTCTCGATAAACCTCCAGGATGGCGCGGCAGAGGCCGACAACGATGCCTTCTTCCGGAGGAACCCAGACGTCTAGCGGAATCGCCGCCTCGCAACGCTTAGCGGAGAAAAAGCCCCCCACCAACACGTTAAAACCCAGGGTGCCGTCTCGGTAGGCAGGAACGAAGGCAATGTCGTTAATCTCCGCGTGAACGGAGTTGTCCCGTCCGCCTTCAATGGCGATGTTGAACTTGCGGGGGAGGTTGGTGAACTCAGGGTTACCCTCGCCGCTGTTGGTGATCATATCCTGCACCTGCTTCACCAGCGATCGCGTATCGATCAGCTCGCTAGCGTCGATGCCCGCCATGGGAGAACCGGTAATGTTGCGCACGTTGTCCATCCCGGACTGGATGGAGGTCATCCCCACCGCGTCCAGCCGCCGAAAAATATCGGGGATGTCTTCCAGCCGAATGCCTCGAAGCTGGAGGTTTTGTCGCGTTGTGATATCAGCATTGCCGTCGTCGCCGTAGCGCTGCACAATCTCGGCTAGCACCTGCATCTGCTCACTGGTCAAGATGCCGTTGGGCATCCGCATCCGCAGCATAAATTTCCCTGGCGTGACCGGGCGGAAGAACACCCCTAGCCACTTCAATCGATGATCGCGGTCGGTCTCATCAATATCTTCCCACCCAAGTTTGGCGAAGGTCTCAAGCTCGCTTTTGACGGCCAGGCCGTCCTTTTCGGCCTTGAACCGCTCGAACTTATTCAGTTTTTCCGGTTTGTTCGGGACAACGCTAGTCACAATCTCTCCTTTGGGTATGCATTTTGGGCGACTTGACTGGTGCTACCCAATACCTGGCACTAACACTAGTTCACCGATCTGACGCAGCGCCGTAGCAACCTACACGATCTCGGTAGAAAAGCTGTGCCTAAACCGAGCAGGTCACGGCGTGCCTGATACGAAAGAGTGGCAACGCTTGATAGGCTTAATTATGCGAAAATTAGCGCTGCAGATTGTTGTTTCTGATACGCTTTTGGGCCAAGGATTCGACTACTTCACTTCAATCATGCGTTTTCTGCATGCGTTCTCAGGCCAGATACGCGTATTGCAGTGACCCCATGGCCTACGGCAGCGCAATCGACTCAAAGCGCGACATCTCGTATGCGATAGAGCGCAACCTAGCGGGGGAAAACCGAATGCAGGAGCCGCATTATCTACACTGCTCACATATCTGTCCATCTGTCAGGATATAAATGTCGCCGTTAGATCCCTACAGACCCCAAGAGAGAACGCACATGGCTAATAACCCCAACCCATCCACTAACATCGTCCAAGCCTTCTACAGCTGGTACCGCTCAACGTTGAGACATCCGAAGTACCGCTGGCTGCTAATCGGTGCCTCGCTTTTATACCTAGTTTCGCCAATTGATATTGCACCGGATATTATTCCCATCATCGGATGGATTGATGACGGCATTGTTGCCACTCTGCTGGTGAGCGAGGTATCTCAGCTACTGATGGGTTGGCTCAACCGACCTACTGGTGAGCCTGAGCAAGTTGCGACTACGGTAGACGTGAATGCTGAACAAGCCAATGTCTAGGTGGCTTGCTCCAGGCAGTCTCCGCGTCCCGAAATGGCCTTGGTTTAGTCTAAATTTGACAGTCTGATAGAGAGCAGTTTGATAGAGATTGGAAAGGGTGTGCCAATGCACGCCCTTTTTCTTTGTGGCGATCGCATCGGTCTAGCACTTAAGGCCATATGCCAGAGCAATATGTTAGGGCGCTAGGCGCACAATATCCCAGTGATGACCAGAAACTGATTCCTCGGAATCATCGTTCTGCCGCTGGTAGACAAGGCGATCGTGGAGGCGGCTAGAGCGGCCCTGCCAAAACTCAATTACCCTTGGGGCCAACCGATAGCCCCCCCAGTAGAGAGGGCGAGGAATTTTGGCGTTCCGATATTGAGCGGTTAAGTCAGTCATCTGCTGCTCTAGATCTACTCTGGTAGCGGGGCGGCTTTGGTTTGAGGCCCAAGCACCAAGCTGGCTACCAATGGGTCTGCTGTGGAAATAAGCATCTGATTCTGCGGCGCTCACGCGGCTCATGGTACCCTCAACCCGGACCTGGCGCTCCAGGGCTCCCCACCAAAACACCAGTGCCGCATGGGGGTTCTGCGCCAAGTCTTGACCTTTATGGCTTTCATAATTGGTGTAGAACACGAAGCCACGCTCATCTAAGCCTTTGAGCAGCACAATTCGAGCCGATGGCACCCCATTGGCATCAGCGGTGGCGAGGGTCATGGCATTGGGTTCTAGAATTTCAGCGCGGATGGCCTCGTCAAACCAGGTCTGAAACTGTTGAAATGGATTAGGACTGACGTCAGATTGCTCTAGCGTTCTTTGGGTGTAATCTTCCCGGAGGTCAGCAATGGGTTGGCTCATGGGTGTGCTTTTATAGATGCAGAATTGTTTGGACGTCGGCCCAGCTTCACTATCACATCATTCTATGGGGACTATCTATGACACAGCTCTTGGCCGGAGATATTGGCGGCACAAAAACAATTTTACGGCTAGTGCAGGCCTCTGCGGGGGAGGCAGAACCAAGTTTGGAGACAATACATGAGGCCCAATACGCCAGCGGGGAGTACCCTGACTTGGCTCCTATTGTGCAGCAATTTTACGAGGAAACAAGGGCAGCAACTAGCGTCGTTCCTCAGCCAGAACGGGCTTGCTTTGCCATTGCAGGCCCTGTGGCAAACAACACATCATCCCTAACCAATCTCTCCTGGATGCTGGAGAGCGATCGCCTAGAAAAAACGTTGAAGATCCCTCATGTTGAGCTGATCAATGATTTTGCGGCCGTTGGTTACGGTGTGGTTGCTCTCAAACAGCTCGATCTACACACGCTTCAGGATGTGCCGCCTCAGACCAATGCCCCTGTCGCCGTCATCGGCGCGGGAACGGGTCTGGGGCAAGGGTTTCTTGTTCCCTGTAATGGCCGCTATTCGGTGTTTCCATCAGAAGGGGGCCATGCCGATTTCGCGCCTCGGTCTGAGCTTGAGTTTCAGCTCCTGCTCTACCTCCGCGACAAGTTCAGCATCACCCGTATCTCGGCAGAGCGAGTGGTCTCTGGGCAAGGCATCGTCGCTATCTACCAGTTCTTACGCGATCGCAAGATGCCAGATGAGTCTCCCGTTGTCGGTGAAGCGGTCCGGGAGTGGGAGCGCCAAACGGGACTACGGGAGAAAACCGTCGACCCTGCAGCGGCGATCGCGATGTCGGCAGCGGCGGACGACAAAGATTTCCTCAGCGAGCGCACGATGCAGATTTTCTCTGGGGCCTACGGCGCAGAGGCGGGAAACCTAGCCCTCAAGCTACTGCCCTATGGGGGACTATTCATCGCCGGGGGCATCGCCGCCAAGAACCTGGAGCTGCTCAAGGCGGGAGCCTTTATGAAGGCGTTTTTAGAAAAGGGTCGGGTTGGCTCACTGCTAGAGCAGGTGCCGGTCCACATTGTGCTCAATCCTAAGGTAGGGCTTATAGGAGCGGCACAGTACGCAGCGCAAATGGGCTAAGGTTTCGGCTGCAAACCTACTGCGCTCACCCTAAGCCGCCATTAGATTCGGCTTTGACAGAACCGATTGGTAGAGTGTCTGGAGCTGCTGCGTTGCGGCAGACCAGCCCCAGCGCTCTGCCTCTTCCCGAGCCCGAATGCGCATTGCATCCCGCTCATCCGCCTGACTCAGCAGACGCTGGGTCGCTTCAATAGCGCCCATCTCATCCGTCGGATCAAACAGATAGCCATTGACGCCATCGTCCACAATATCGGTGATGCCCCCTGTCCCAGCGGCTACCACAGGGCAGCCCGCCGCCATGGCCTCTAATAGAACTAGTCCCAAGGTTTCGGTGCGGGAGGGGAACACGAAGGCGTCTGAAGAGGCAAAAGCCGCTGCCAAATCCACCCCGGTGAGGTAGCCCACAAAGTGGGTGGCGGTGCCCGCAAAGTGTTGCTCTAACTCTTGGCGGTAGGGGCCATCCCCCACCAGCGCCAGCCGTGCGTTGGGGATAGACTCTAGTACTGGCTTAATGCGATCGATTTCCTTTTCTGCTGACAGGCGACCGACGTAGAGCAATAGGGGACTATCAGGATTGCCCTCGCTTAAGCGCGATCGCATCTCGGCGCTAGCGTGATGGGGCTGAAAGAGATCGGTATCGACGCCCCGCTGCCACACCGCCACCCGCTCAATGCCTTGGCTTGTGAGAGCTTCTTCCATTGCGCTGGATGTGCAGAGGTTGATCTGCGCCTGATTATGCATGGCCTTGAGCACTTCCCACAGCACTCCCTCTAGCATCCCCAAGCCATAGTGCTCTAGGTATTTTGGCAAGTGAGTATGGTAAGACGCCACCAACGGGACGTCGAGAGATTTAGCGTAATACAAACCCCCCAACCCCAGCACCGCCGGGTTGACAATGTGGACTAGATCTGGCTTGAAGTCTTCCATCACTTGGCGAATGGCGGGGCGGGGAAGCGCCAGCTTGAGTTCGGGATAGAGCGGCAGCGGAAAGCCCGGAACCCCGTAGATCTGAGCCCCTCTATACTCCGTCAACCCGCCATCGGGTGAAACCACCAGCACCTGATCTCCCAGCCGCTGGAGGTGGTCCACCGTTTGGCTTAGCCGCGTCACAATGCCATCGACCTTTGGTAAAAAGGTTTCTGTAAACAGGGCAATCCGCATATCTCACCTCACGCACTTAACCAATTTGGAACTAAGCGTTCGAGGGCTTGCGCCACGACACCTTAGGCAGAATCTGCTTTTTATCGACCCGCTGCTTGTACTTCACCGCGACGTTGAGCAGCGAATCGAGGAGTGAATCAGATAGGTAGTGTGGCTGCAGACCCAAGTCCAGTAGCTTGGTGTTTTTAGCGTTGAAGTAATGCTCTTCTGCCTCAACCCGAGGATTCTCGAGGTTCTTGACCTCTACCTTCAGGCCCATGGAACTGCCCGCTTTCTGCACCATCGTCGCCAAGTCGTTAATGCTAAACATTTCGGTGAACTGGTTGAAGACGCGGAACTCACCAGCATCAGCAGGATTCTTGAGTGCAATCTCAACGCAGCGTACAGTGTCACGGATATCCAACAACGCCCGCGTTTGGCCACCAGATCCGTAAACCGTCAGTGGGTGACCAATTGCCGCCTGGATACAAAAACGGTTGAGCGCTGTGCCAAAGACACCGTCGTAGTCCAAACGGTTGATCAGCAGCTCGTCCATGCCGGTCTCATCGGTTAAGACACCATAGACAATGCCCTGATTGAGGTCGGTGGCACGCAACCCCCAAATCTTGCAGGCAAACTGAATATTGTGGGAGTCGTGGACTTTGCTGAGGTGATAGAAAGAGCCGGGCTGCTTGGGATAGGGAAGCGTATCCTTGCGACCGTTGTGCTCAATGGTGATGTAGCCTTCTTCGATGTCAATATTGGGGGTGCCGTACTCGCCCATGGTGCCTAGCTTGACCAGATGGCAGTCGGGGAAATGTTCCCGCATCACGTAGAGCAGATTCAAGGTGCCCACGACGTTGTTCACCTGGGTCAGCACCGCATGCTCTCGATCTACCATGGAGAAGGGTGCAGAGCGCTGTTCTCCAAAGTGCACCACCGCCTCAGGCTCGAATGACAGCATCGTCTTTTCGGTAAACGCATGATCTGTCAGATCACCTAAGAACAGATCGATATGCTTACCCGTCAGGTCTGTCCAGCGCTGAATCCGGTTTTGAATTGGGGCGATAGGCGTCAGCGTTTCAACGCAGAGGGTGTTGTCCCAGTGGCGACGCACCAGACTATCGAGAATTCCGACTTCGTGACCTTGATTTGAAAGGTATAGCGCCGTTGCCCAGCCGCAATAACCGTCT
>JBARYO010000337.1:0-1673 GCA_049647905.1 Elainellaceae cyanobacterium
GCCCGTAGGAACTCATCCATTCTTGTCAACCCGCTTTTTGCCAGCCGTCGCGCGCCATGACCTCACCGTCCACTGACCCCGCTCAGCCCCAGTCGTCTACCTCAGCTCCCAATAATGGCCTCAGCAATGGTTCCGGTAGCGGATCCAGCGGCCCCAATAACGGTTTAGTTCAAGGCTCACAGAGTCTAGACACTGGCGCTGACTCCGTAACTAACAAGCTGACCCCTTCGTCCCCCTCGACAGACGACGAGAGTCTGTCTGACTCGTCTAAGCCCACGGCTCAGCGGCTCGATCTTGATCCCTCGAACCCTGCCAATGCTGGTGCTGGCCCGGTCCTCGTCGATCCAGCGGTGTCCTCGGCCAGCGCCGTGACCATCGTGTCGGTTGCTGTGATTGGGCTGGGGTTGATTACCGGCAGTTTTTGGCTCACTCTGGCTGGGTCACTGGTCGCAACGCTGGTGTCTGTTCGGCTGATGTGGCCCTTTTTTCAGGAGGTACTGGGAGAACTATCGCCCCGGCAGCAGTCCCTGCTGATCGCCATTCCTGGAGTATTGATGGGGATCATCGGACTAATGACCATCACCGGCATTAACCGCGCCATTGTGACCTGGGGGTTGACCCTGCGGTGGGATATTCTGGGTTCCCTGGGCGATTTCATGGGAGCGCTTGGGCAAATTTTTATTGCCTTTTTGGCCCTGTTCGTAGCCTGGCGGCAGTACGTTATTTCTCGCGATTTGACCAAACAGCAAAACCTGATCACGCAGCAGCAGACCATCGACGCCTTTTTCCAAGGCATCTCAGAACTGGTGTTAGATGAGGAAGGGCTACTCGAAGACTGGCCTCAGGAGCGCATTATTGCCGAAGCCCGCACCGCCGCTATTCTGAGCAGTGTCGACGCGGGCGGCAAAGCCAAGGTGATTCGCTTCCTATCGCGCTCTAAACTGCTTACCCCCCTGCGGCGCGACAATCGTCTGGGTCGCGCCATTTTGGACGGGCGGGGTGGTTACGAAGAAGATCGGCTCAATGGCACCCGCGTGATCGACTTGGGGGCCATGCTTGCCGCCGTCAACCTGTCGAGTACTGACCTGCGCTGGGCTGACCTCAGCGAGAATAACCTAATTCGCGCCGATCTGCGCCGGGCCGATCTGGTTAGAACCAACTTTGCCAGGGCTATTCTGTACCAGGCTAACCTCACCGGGGCCGACCTGATGGAGGCACGGCTGTTCTACGGCCGTTTAGACACCGCCACCCCTCGGACGCGCACCGGCTCGCCCGACTACGTCACTGGAGACAACACCGGAGCCGTAGTTGAGGGAGCCAATCTGAGCGGTGTCTACCGCCTGTCTGAGGAGCAGCGCCGCTACGTCTGCACCTGGGGTGGGGAGGGCACCCGCGCCACTGTTCCGGGCGGCTGTGCTGACGTTCCCAACCGGCTAGGGCGTTAGGTTCAATACCATTTGTAGGAGCAAAGTTTGAGAGAACCCTGGCCGCGCAAATACTCAAAATTCGGGATCTCTCTAAAAGGCGCATGTGCTGTACCTGGGTGTCTTCTGGTTCGGAAATCTCAGCGGTCAAACTCGGGAATGCTGCCCAGCTTGCGGACTGCTACCGCGACCTCCATACCCAGGTAGTCATCGGCATCGCCAAACCATGACCCCGCTAGGGGAATGGCC
>JBARYO010000338.1:0-3318 GCA_049647905.1 Elainellaceae cyanobacterium
AAGACGATGTGGTCAATTTCCCGCAGGTCTACGCCACCCGCATAAAGGCAGTAGCGAACGGCATTGTGGGGGAAGCGAGCGTCGTGCTTCTTGCGGGAAAATCGCTCCTCTTGGGCAGCGGCGACAATGGCGCCATCGACAAGGAGGGCCGCAGCGCTGTCGTGATAGTACGCCGAGATACCGAGAATCTTCACGAATAGTCTCTCTCCTGGGTTAAACCTTAACCCTCACTGCATAGGAACTGCGATTTCAGACTGGGCCAGGTGTGTACATGTTGTAGCACAACGCGGTCTGCTGCCGATAATGGAGAGCAAGGGCTTTGTATTGAATTGTAGTTGGCCTACTGTTGCGGGATGCCTAGGGCAATAGACAGCAATTGAATTGGTTTTAGCTGGCGACGATGGTCCTCGACTCGCGGCTCTACACCAATGGGTTACGGACGACTCCCAGAGATCCATTGGAATCTATCAATAGATCTGAGGCATTCCATCGAAAAAAACTGGGATAACCGCCTCCCATTTTCCTCGTTTCTCCGTAAACTGAAAATCGTTAGATGGCGCACCTGCCGCCAACCCTACTCAACCTGCACTTGGTTCACGCTGTTTTGGGGGGATGTTTTCAATGGGCGATCGCATTCGAACAATGGGGTTTGGCGCTTGGCTGCAGGCACAGCTGACGCCGCTGACGCTGATGGGCCTGTGGCTTGCGGTGGTGAGCGGTCTACAGGAAATGATGGTGGAAGATTTTGAGTTCTACGCCGTGTATGAGTCGAGCTATAGTGACCTAGCCCTCAGCTTTTTGACCTTCAAGCCGGTGGAATACCTGTTTGAGGTGGTGGCTGTGTTTGCGGTGCTCCATGGGCGATCGCTGGTCAGCACTGGCTTAAAGAACCTAAAGAACCTATGGGCAATACGATTCAACCTGACGGCAGCGACTCAAGTTTAGTCGCCACGCGGGAAAGACGCTGGCTCCTCGTGCTGAGCAGCCTCTTGCTAGTCCTTGGCAGCATTCAGGCCAGCGCCCATGGGCTATTTCACTACCCTGGCAATGTGCCCCAGTTCCTCATCGGCATCGCCATCATGGGGCTGGGCTACAGCCTGAGCTGGCGGCTACTCGATGCACCGCTATCAGCAGCCTGGTTTTGGGCGATCGCCGTTGCCACGCGCCTCATCTTTCTGCCCATGTATCCCGGCAGCGATATCTGGCGATACCTCTGGGAGGGGGCGATTCAGCTGCAGGGATTTAGCCCCTACGAGCAAGCGCCCAGCGCCCCTGAGCTATTGCCCTACCGCACCGGCTGGTGGCCGTTGATTAACAACGCTGATGTTTCCGCCATTTACCCCCCGGTGACCCAGTTTGGCTTTCGGTTGCTGGCGGCCCTAACGCAGCCTATGCAGGGCGATGGAACTGTTAGCCTGCTGGCGTTTAAGCTGGCGTTTATGGCGGCGGATGTGGGCATTTGCTGGCTGCTGTGGCGGCGGTTTGGCACGCGAGCGATGCTCTATGGCTGGAACCCGCTGGTGATTTACTCGTTTGCGGGGGGTGGGCATTACGATAGCTGGCTGATACTGCCGCTGGTTGCGGCTTGGTTATGGTCCGAAGAGGCCCCCCACCCCCCAATCCTGGGGGAGCCGGATTTGGAGCCAAAAGCGGGTAAGGGCTTACGTCAATGGACTGCGCTATGGTGGCCGTCTCACGATTCCCCCGCTTCCGGCACCCCCCTTGTTACGGGGGGCAGGGGGCATCCCTACGTTCAAGGGAGCTGTAAAACGTTCTTGGGCATAGATTCCATCGGGCTCAAAGGCCGCCTTGTCCAAGCCGTTTTGATCGGCATCAGCATCGGCGTCAAATGGATTACGCTGCCTGCACTGGCCTTCTTGAGCTGGCGCGCGCTAGTGGGTAACACAGCAGGCCGATGGGAAAGGGCCACAACTCCTATGATGATCCGGTTTGCCATTGCTGCCCTAGTCTTTCTAGTGGGACTGCTGCCCATGGCCCTCTCCGCGCTGGTCTACTGCGACAGCATGAGCTGCTCTCTGGTGCCCACTAGCTCCACGTTTGTGGTCAGCGCCCGCACCGCCGAGTTTTTGCCCCATTTCATTGGCATGCTGTGGCCAGCATCCCTAGAGAGCAACCGCCTCTTGGCCCTGCCCTTAGGTGCAGTGACCCTGGTGCTGCTGGTGTGGTGCCGTTCCTTGGGGCAGTTTGCCCTCAGCTATTTGATCGCGCTGCTGATGCTCTCTCCCATCGTCCATGCCTGGTATTTCACCTGGATGATTCCCTTTGCTGTTCGGCGGGACGGCCCTGGCTGCAGTGTGGGGAACTGGGGACCGATTTGGGGCAGCCTGTCGGTGTTTGTGTATTTCGTTTGGACCGGCCAGCAGGTGGGGGATTTCGGCTGGTTTGCCGAATGGGGGGAGCGGCCTTTGATTTGGGGGCCACTGGTGTTGGGGTGCTTGTGGACCGGATATCGACACCGCGTGGCCCTATGACCAATCATTACAATTGAGGTAGGCCCTGGCGCGATCGCCATATTGGCGATGCCTTTGCCCTCTAGATGCAGCATTCGTCATCATGCCCCTCCTATGACGCGTACCCTCGTTTGGTTTCGCCGCGACCTCCGCATCCAGGACCACATGCCGCTGTACCGTGCGGCTCAGCGCGGTGCTGTAATTCCGGTGTTCGTACTCGATCGCGCGTTGCTGCACCACCCCGAGACGGCACCAGCTCGGGTGCAGTTCATGCTGGAGACCCTTGCGGCCTTAGACCAAGCGCTGCGATCGCGAGGGGGGCGTTTGATTCTGCGCTGTGGGGACCCGGCACAGGTGTTGCCCGAGCTGGTGCAGCAGACCCAAGCCGAGGGAATTTATGCCCATATTGACTTTGAGCGCATCTACGGACGGGTGCGGGACGCCAAGCTAAACCAGGCGATCGCCGGCGGGGGCATGAAGATTCGCTGGTTTGAGCCACCGGGCACCACGGCGGAGCTGGTCTCCTACCCCCGCTACCGCAGCCTGTGGTTTGAGCAGATGAATGAGCCCCTGGTACCTGCTCCCCAGCGGGTGACGGTTCCTGATGAGGTTACAAGTGAGCCGCTGCCGACCCCAAGTAAGCTGGGTCTTTTGCCCGATGGGAAGCCTATGCCACCGTCAGGGATTACAGCGGCTCGGCGGCTGCTCGCCGAATTTTTGGAGCAAAAGACCGAGCGCTACTACTGGCTGCTCTCCTATCCTGGTGCGGAGGCCACCTCCGGCATCAGCCCCCACGTCAAGTTTGGCGTCATTTCCATCCGGGAGTGCTATCAGACGGCCAAGGCAT
>JBARYO010000339.1:0-3589 GCA_049647905.1 Elainellaceae cyanobacterium
CCATGGGTGCGCCCAAGGGATGCTCCGGGCGGCAGCGATCGCCAAAGGCGGGGCAGTCGTGGGGCAGCTTCAATCCCTGAAGAACCAGGCCGCTGTTGCAGGTTTCGTCGCTGGGCCCATTAGCCTGACGTTGAAGCCGGTCCGCAAAGCGAATTTGGGCATCGTAAGCGGCGTAGGGCGATCGCAGCCCCAGGCCACTTTGAGCCAGCAGTCCCAGCCCTCGCCACACCCGAGGCACCACCTGAAACACTCGGGATACGAGCTGCTGAGCGGTCTGGTTCCCTTGAGCGCCCACAGCGCGAGTATATTGGTTCTCTACCTCAGCCCGCCCTGCTTCTAGCTGCTGCACGCAGAGCTGTACACCCTGCAAAATATCCACCGGCTCAAACCCTGTGACCACAATAGGCACCTGGTACTTCTGGGCGATCGCGCCATACGCCTCGTATCCGGTCACGGCACAGACGTGCCCTGCCGCCAAGAAGCCCTGAACGCGGCAGTCTGGGGATGCTAGCAGGGCCTCCATCGCTGGCGGAACTAGCACATGGGCCACCAGCACAGAGAAGTTGTCAATGCGCCGCTGCTGTGCCTGGTAGACCGCCATGGCGGTGGCCGGGGCCGTGGTCTCAAACCCGACCGCAAAGAACACCACCTGACGCTCTGGGTGCTTCTGGGCCAGGGTCAGCGCATCTAGGGGCGAATACACCATCCGCAGGTCACCCCCCTGGGCCTTGACGCTGAGCAGGTCGGTGGTGGTGCCCGGAACCCGCAGCATGTCGCCAAAGGAGCAGAAGATCACATCGGGGTGAGCGGCTAGGGTGAGGGCCTGGTCAATAATAGCGGCGTCGGTGACGCAGACAGGGCAACCGGGGCCGTGGATGAGGGTAATTTCCGGGGGGAGAAGCTGGTCGAGGCCGTACTTAACGATGGCGTGGGTCTGGCCGCCGCAGACTTCCATTAGGGTCCAGGGGTGGCTGACGGCGGCGGCGATCGCGGTGGCATAGTGCTGGGCGATCGCGCTGTTGCGATAGTCGTCAACGTACTTCATGGCGCTTATTTAAAAGGGAAACGGCTCTTTCTGCGGCCTCAAGCCGTGAGCCAATGTAAATTCCTAGATCACGCGCCATCTGCACCCACAGGTCGTCTGGCTCTACGGGGCGAGTACATTGCCGGGCCTGGTGGCGCTGTTTGATGAGCGGCATCACCACATCCAAAGGCTTATGGTCCACCTGCCCATGGGACCAGATCACCAGCTGCTGATACTGCTCAGCCGCAATGAGCTCAATGGCCTTGCAGCCAAAGGCCGCTGCAATGAGCCGATCAAACGACGACGGCACGCCGCTGCGCTGGATATGGCCCAATGCGGTGGCGCGGGTTTCAATATCTTTGAGGCAGCAAAACTCGGGCAAACCAGTTTGGCAGAGGCGATCGCTGTGGCGCTGAATCTCATGGGCCAGCACATCACCGATATACTTCTCCTTTCCGCTAGACCCATTGCGCACCCCTTCTGCTACTACAACTAAGGCAAACTGGCGATCCACCTGCCGCAGGGCCACAATATGCCGACAGATTCCCTCCAAAACGCTGTCATTGAGCATCGGGGTCAGTTCAGGAATTAGGATGACGTCCGCGCCGCCCGCAATGCCAGACTGTAGGGCCAGGTGGCCCGCATCCCGTCCCATCACCTGCACCACAATAATACGGCTGTGGCTGGCGGCGGTAAAGGTGAGATCATAGAGCGCTTGGGTGACTGTGCCGACGGCGGTGTCGAAGCCAAGAGCCCGCTCGGTAAACGGTACGTCGTTGTCGATGGTTTTTGGAATGGCAATCCAGTTCCAGCGCCCCTGCTGGGCAAGGTCATCAATGATGTCCAGGCTGCCGTCTCCCCCCAGGGCAATTAGCGCGTCAAGGCCGAGCAACCGGTAGCCGGTGAGGATCTCTTGAGCCACGGCAGGGTTGCTGGGGTTGCCCTTGTTTAGCGCCCCCAAGATGCTGCCGCTGAGAAACTGAAGGATGTCGATACCGTGGAGCAGGCCAGGGATGTCAAACCCGTGGTCTTTGAGCCGGAAATCCTGGGTGTGGCAGCTACCCTGCTCTAGGTTGATCAGCCCCTGGGTGCCGTAAGGAATGCCGTAAACTTCCCAGCCTCGTCGGCTAGCCGATTTGATAATGGCCCGAATGACGGCATTTAGGCCGGGGCAGTCTCCCCCACTGGTCAGAATGCCGATTTTTTTGGGGGTAGTTGAGACGGGCATCAAGCGCTATGAGCCGGGGTAGGCTGGAGCGAATAGGTCTGGATGGACTTGATATACTGGGCGCGCTCGAAGGCGCTGGGGTCAGGGCAGTTGACCTGGCTCATGCTGCCTTGAAGCTGCTGAATCGAGTCGTACTCATGCTCTTCTAGCCACTGGCGCATCCCTTGATTGACCTGTTGCAGGTGCCCAATGCCGTGGCGCAGCAGGGCGCTTACCATCATGGTGACGTTAGCCCCCGCCATCAGCAGCTTGATGGCATCCTGGGCATGGTGAACTCCGCCGGTTGCGGCAAAGTCTACAGGCAAGGTGCCGTACAAAATCGCAATCCACCTCAGGGGCAGCCGTAAATCCTGCGGTGTACTGAGTAAGACTTGCGGGGCGATCGCCAAGGTATCTAGATCGATATCGGGTTGGTAGAAGCGATTAAAGAGCACCAAGCCATTGATGCCGCAGCTTGAGAGCTTACCGGCAAAGTTCGCCAAGCTCGTGAAGTAAGGGCTTAGCTTGACGGCCACCGGCAAGTTAACCGAATAGGTGACGGCCCGCACGATGTCTATGTAGGACTGCTCAATGTGGGCCGCGGTCTGAGTGGGGTCGGTGGGTACGGCGTAGAGGTTTAGCTCTATGGCATCCGCGCCCGCCGCTTCAATCTGCTGAGCGTATTGGGTCCAGCCCCCCGGCGTGGAGCCATTGAGGCTAGCAATGATGGGAATATCTACCATCGCCTTAGCGGCCCGAATGTGCTCTAGATAGGTTTCGGCGCTAACGTGGAACAGGGGCTGATGGGGGAAGTAGGTGAGGGCTTCGGCGTAGCTCTCGGTGCCCTGGGTGAGGTAGTAGTCTAGCTGCAGGCGGTCTTTTTGCAGCTGCTCCTCGAACAACGAGTGCAGCACAATGGCTCCTGCCCCAGCGTCTTCCATCTGCCGCAGGTGGGCTAGCTCTTCGGTCAAAGGGCCGCAAGCTCCCACCACGAGGGGAGAGCTGAGGTTTAGCCCTAGGTAAGTTGTAGAAATCGTCATGGTATTAGGTCGTTGTAGGGGCATGGCGGCACCATGCCTGTCTATTCGGTTTGGTGTTCAAGGCGATCCAGCGTCATGGCGGTATCCGTCGCATGGCGGGTACCGTAGCGCACCAGCAGCGTTGCCCCAAAGCCAAACAGAGCGATCAGGCTCACGAGCATGCCCCCGACAACCGGAATTAGACTGACGACAAACAGCAGTCCTAATCCAAGCCAAAAATGCCGGAAGTGGGCATCAGGCTGGCGCTTTTGGAGCTGCTTACCCAGCCAGACGCAGACGGCGATGCTGCCTAACAGCGCTGTTAGCAGGGCTACTAAG
>JBARYO010000340.1:0-5984 GCA_049647905.1 Elainellaceae cyanobacterium
GAGGGGGCATTTGGGGGGGCATCTTGAGATGTATCTGAGGGCGGCATGCCTTGGACCTCTGGCTGCTGGGCAACCCAGTCCACCAACTCACTCAGTATGTTTCGGCTTTCATGCAATAGCCGCGTGGTCTCTTCGTAAGCTGCTTCATCATGACCCAGGCGCGATCGCGCCTCAGACTCTAGCGATCGCGCCTTGTCTTCGTCTAGATCGTAAGCCTGCTGCAGGTCACCGAAGTGAGACCCTGGCAGTGATCCACCATTGGGTAAGCCTACCTCCATGGCGGGACCGAGGCGGCTTTCTGTAGCCGCTGCGCCCGTCAGCGGTTGGGATGGTAGAGGTTGGGAGGATAACAGTTGAGGCGTTGGTTGGAGCAGGATATCGGTGCGATCGCGACCTGCCACCGTTGGGGGCTGCTGCATGAGTAGCGTGGACACAACGGCCTCAACAGGCCGCGGCTGCATTGGCTCTGGAAGCAATACCTGGCTTTCGGCCTGCGCGGAAGAACCGGTATCAGGCCAAGCTAGGGTATCGGTGTACGACACATCGGCCACCTGAACCAACGGCGGTGGCGGCGGTACTGGATAGGGCATAAACGTAACCAACTCACACCAAAGAAAAGCCCAACTGCTCCGTATGTAGGCAGGATTGCGATCGCTACACTACAAATTAGTCGCTAACTATGAAAACGTCCCCAAATAATCTGAGGGGACGAAGCAATCCGGAACGCGCCAATCAAAACTCAATTGAAGGCTAACGTTGACTAGAACACCAGCAATAGACCAGCGATTATTCGAAGTCGCGGCGATTGGGGTTACGGGCGGGATCATTGGACAAAAAGCCAAAGATAAATATCCCAATGAAAAACGAGACGACGACATATACAGCGATTTTTAGGGTCAGCATAGTATCTCAGTGCAAAATTGGCTCCCCTTATCATACCGAACTGTGCTCCCCTTGGGCTGGTGTTATCGGCCAGTGGCGGGCTCCCGGCTGTAATCTCACTGGGGCCTTAACAAGACGTTAGCCTCAAGTTGCCAACGCCGCCCGCAGAATGTCCCGATGGATTAATGCGCGATCGCGCAGCGATTGAATCTGATCTGTGGATAGGGCGCTTCCGTTAACGAAGTGCTCCAGCCAAACTCGACTCATTGTAGCGGCGTTGGTTGGCATCTGATTTAGCGTCCAGCCCGGTATAGATAGTGTCTGCATTAGCTGGTCAATTTTGGGATCGTAGCTGATGGCAAAGGTGCGGCATGCAGCAGCGGCGGCCATGATGACACCATGTAGGCGCATCGCGATCGCCATATCAACCCCTTTAAATAGTCCCGCGAGCTGGCGCGGGTCTTGGAGCTGAAACAGATGATTGGGTCCGGATAGCCCGTCCTGAATGGCCTGGGCGATCGCCAGATCTTGAGGCAGCTGAAACGGGACGATCACGATGCAAGCACCGGTCGCCGTCTGCAGACTGGACAGCGCTTTCGTAATAGTAGACAGACGCTGGGGCGTCAAATCCGGATGGGTTCTGAGGGTGATGGCAATTCGGGGAGCCGGTAGATCCCATAATCCAGCAACGGAGTCTCGCTCTAAAGCCCATACTGGGTCTGGAGCCAACACAGCGGGGACTGACCAGGCTGCAAGCTGTTGGGCTGAGCCTGGGTCTCGGACGCTGATAGCGGAACAGTGACCATACATGCGCCGCGTGATGCGCCGCGTCAAGGGCTGGTTTAAAGGGCCAATCCCCTGAGCCCAGGCCACCGTCTTCAGCTCCATTTGCTGGGCTAGACCCATGAGCCCCCCGTAGTACAAGGGATTGAGGCGACTTGTGGCATCCTGCATGAGACTGCCACCGCCCCACACAAAGGCATCCGCCCGCCGCAGCGCTCTCCAAACCGCTCCGGGGGATTTTCGCGGCACAGCCTCTACCTGATACTGCTGTTGGGTGAGCTGCGGCTGACCGGAGAGCACAATGGGGTCAGCAGTTGGGGGCAACATCTGCAGCGCTGTTGCTAAAAGCGCTTCGTCTCCTCCATTGCCCATGCCATAATATCCGCACAATATCGTTCGCATGCCGCCCCGTCCCCAGAAAGATCTCTCAGAAGAATAAGTTGACTCCGTAAGCCGCCGAGCAATTATCCCGGTAAATTGCCCTACATTGCCGCTCATCACTCAAGGCGGCGCACCCATTTACAATAGGGCAAGTCAGGTTTAACACCACAAAATTCAATGCATGCCCTTTCAATTCCCACCTGGATTATTCACATTTCTAGCGTCATCGAGTGGATCGCTGCTATTGGGCTGATTTGGCGTTATGCCGATGTCAGTCAAGACTCATCCTGGCGAGCCCTGTCGGTGGCAATGCTGCCGGCTCTGGTGAGCGCGATGTGCGCCTGCACGTGGCATTTTTTTGACAACCCGACTGGCCTAGAGTGGCTTGTGACGCTGCAAGCGGCAATGACAGTAGTGGGAAACATTGCGCTGTGCATTGCCGCCTGGTGGATTTGGCGATCGCCCAACCTAGAGACTTAAGTGATGACGAAAGAAACCCTATTTGCGCTCTCCCTATTCCCCTATTTGGGTTTTTTGTGGTTTTTAACCCGTTCAAAAAAAGCGCCTCCGTTAGCGCTAGCGGGGTTTTATGGAACCCTAGTGTTTGTTGCTGTCACTATTCCAGCAGGACTGTATGCCAAGGCCGCATATGGCGACGAACTGGCCAATGTCGATTGGCTCCATGGCGGGGCAGAGATCTTTCTCACCCTAGCCAACATCCTAGTTGTGCTTGGGTTTCGGCGGGCGATACGTCAGCACCGTCGTGATGCCCAGGCCCCATAACTCCGTCAAGCATAAGCGCTGTGGCCATGATCTGCTGTCTCAACCCGTTTTGCCGTAAGCCGATTAACCTGGAGTCCGCCAAAACCTGTCGTGGCTGTAGCGGAAGCTTGGTCTCGGCACTTAGGGGGCGGTATCGCCCGATTCAGCCTCTGGGGCATGGTGGCTTTGGCAGAACCTATCTCGCCCATGACCTTGACCGCCTCAATACACGCTGTGTGATTAAACAGTTTTCGCCCCAAGCAACGGGAACCTACTCGATCCGCAAGGCCGCCGAACTCTTTAATCAAGAGGCTATCCGGCTACATGAACTGGGAGAGCATATGCAAATCCCGGCGTTGCTGGCCTACTTTGAGCAAGATAGCTATCTCTATCTTGTGCAGCAGTACATTGACGGCATCAGTCTGGCGCAAGAACTCAACCGTAATGGCCCCTTCAGCGAGTCGCAAATTCGCCAAGTGCTGCTCGATATCTTACCGATCTTGCAGTTTGTCCATACCCACCAGGTCATCCATCGTGACATCACGCCAACTAATATTCTGCGCCGCCGAGCTGACAATCGACTGATTCTGATTGACTTTGGTGTTGCCAAACAGCTGCGGCTCAGCTCAGGTAATCAGCCTGGGACGCAGATTGGAACGGAGGGATATTCGCCAATCGAGCAGCTTCGTGGTGGACAAGCCTACCCCGCTAGCGATCTATATAGCTTAGGTGCCACCTGCATTCATCTGCTTACAAACGTTAGACCAGAACAGCTTTTTGACCCGTTGCGGGGTGAATGGATGTGGCCTGATCGCCTTGCGGGACAACGGCGGCAGGTCAGTCCGCAGCTTGCCGCTGTACTCAATCGGCTGCTGCAAGACCTTGTACGCGATCGGTATCAGTCGGCTAAGGCGGTGTGGCAGGATTTGTGTCAAACCAAGCTGCGGGCGTCTAAGCTTAGAAGTCCTCTGTCGAATGCGTCTCGTGTCCTCACGTCGACATCGGACCTTGCGACCCCTGGCCCTGCTCGTAGTGCGCCCATTCATGTGAGACGGGAGCCGCCCAAGCCGTTGTCCTCAAAATTGGCCCCAGCAAGTCCAGCATCTAGCCCTTCCAAATCATCTTCACCGTCTTCCCCTCCGCCAGCGTCTGCATCGCGATCGCCAGCGATGCCACCACCGCCGCCGCACCGCAGCGTCCCCCCGTCCCCCAACACAATGCGCTGGCAGCGTCACTGCTTAGAGGGGCACGACTCTTGGATTACCTGTCTTGCAATGCACCCCACCACGAGTCTTGCGGCCAGTGGCGGTTTAGACGATGTGATTCGACTTTGGGATCTGCGCACTGGCCGCCTGCTGCATTCCCTATCCGGCCATGTTAAGGGCGTCAACGCTTTAGCGTTTTCGCCAGACGGGCGCTGGCTCGTGAGCGGCAGCGACGACTTTAGCATTAAACTTTGGGATCCCATCCAGGGACGGCTAGTGGATACCTTAATGGGCCATATTCGGGATGTGACGGCGCTGGCGATTAGCCCCAACAGCGAATTTTTGGTCAGCGGCAGCAAGGACCGGACGATTCGCGTCTGGAGCTTGATGACACGCCGCTTATTGAAGGTCCCCTTCGGCGTTGGCAGCATGATTCGGGCGATCGCCGTTAGTCCAGATGGGAGTATCTTTGTCAGCGGGGGCATTGACCGACGCATCAAGCTCTGGAGCTTTCAAACCGCCGAACTGATTCAAGTCTGGGTTGCCCATGAAGGTGCTGTGGATAGCGTCGCTATTAGCCCAGACAGCCAAACCATTGCCAGCGCCGGTAAAAGCTGCGGTGTGAAGCTTTGGGACCGCACCACCGGTGCCCTCAAGTTGGTTCTACAAGAACATACTGACGATGTTAACGCCGCTGTGTTTAGTCCCAACGGAGCCTATTTGATTGGCGGCAGTAGTGATAGAAAGATTTATATTTGGGATGTCGCCACAGGCCAACTCCTCAAGATGTTGAGCGACCATACCGATAGCGTCAATGCTCTAGCTGTGAGCCAGGACGGTACATGCCTGATTAGTGGAAGTGCGGATAAGACAGTCCGGGTTTGGCACCTAAACGCACCTCAACTGACCCCAATAGATCGCTCCTGATGGCGATCGCTCGAACGCAATGCTGTCCTCAGCTAGCTCTCTTACAACAAAATTACATCACGCGCAAAATTGCCAGCAGCGCCAGCGAAAGGAAAAAACCCTGGAGCAAAAACAGACGCAGCATCCACCAATATTGGGACGACAAGGATCCCTGTGGAGACGATGGCATTGAGTCAAACATAGCTTCTTTCCACAACTGGGTCACGGGTATCGCTAGCCAATATGTCTTGTCAAAGCTAGCCCACAGCTAACGGAATCGGCGAAAGCCTTAGAATCATTTCATATTGGCCGTGAACGGTTAAGCCTGTATAAATTCTGGCGGCCTGTATCCTATAGCTGGTGTTACTCTGCTGGTAGACAGAATCCATGGGGGCTTATGCCGTACGCTGGGATGTGTCAGAATGTAAGCGGTTTTGCCCAGCTATATAAAGAAGTATGAAGTAGGCACTGGCTATGGACTTGATGTATGAATATGCCTGGATCATTCCAATCCTTCCGCTGTTTGGCGCGATGGTATTGGGCATTGGCTTAATCTCCTATGGAGACTCGGTAGCGCGGCTTCGCCGTCTCAGCTCCACGTTTATTGTTTCGCTGACGGGCACGGCCATGGTGCTGTCCTTTGCGATTCTTTACAGTCAGATTCAGGGGCATGCGCCCTATGAATATTTGATTGAGTGGGCTGCTGCTGGTGACTTTAGCCTCAAGATGGGCTACGTCATCGACCATTTAACGGCAATGATGCTGGTGGTTGTGACGACAGTGGCATTTTTGGTGATGGTGTACACCGATGGCTATATGGCCCACGATCCGGGGTACGTCCGCTTTTACGCCTATCTCAGTCTGTTCAGTTCGTCTATGCTGGGCCTCATTATCAGCCCCAACTTGATTCAGGTCTACATCTTTTGGGAGCTAGTAGGCATGTGCTCCTACCTGCTCATTGGCTTTTGGTATGACCGCAAGGCGGCAGCTGACGCCTGTCAAAAAGCATTTATTACCAACCGAGTCGGTGACTTTGGCCTGCTGCTCGGTATTCTGGCCCTATAT
>JBARYO010000341.1:0-3010 GCA_049647905.1 Elainellaceae cyanobacterium
GGTGCAGACCGTCGACATGATTGGGTTCGGCAGCGGTGCCCCCAGCGTTGATGCTGCCACGGGCAACACCGCCCGCAACAGCTTTCGGATTGGGGTGGTTGCTCTCAGCAACGCCGAGGCAATTCAGCAGCCTTGGGACTTGGTGATCATTCCAGGGCGGTACTACATCAACGGCATCCTGTGCGAACTAGAGCTTGGCGAAACCTTCACGGCCCAAATTAAGCAATCCAGCCAGGCTGACGAACAGTCCCAGGGGCGAGTTACGGTAACGGTGGATAGCCTGTTGGTGGATGGGCGGGTGTTTGAGGTGGGGCAGTGGCTGGAGCAAGCCTTAGATCTAAAACGCCAGGAGCAAGACAGTAAAGCGTCAAAGGATTCAAAAGACACGGAGAACAGCCAGCCGTTAGACAGTGCTGCGATCGCCAGCCTACCGCTAGGCGACGACCAAACCAAGGCCCCCGTTTGCCTAAAAGGGCTACAAATCGTCAGCATTGACCGCAGCCGCCGGGAGCTGACCCTCGACGGCACCGTCACATCACCAACAGATACATCTCTGCTAAAACTGCGCCGCCTGACAACCTATCGGACTCAGCCGGATTATCCCCTGCCGAAGAGTGCGCCGATTAGCGATGGCAACCAAGTGGCCTACTTAGACGTCTGGGAGCGCCACATCACCGCCATTGACGATAGCGAGATTCGGGAACCGGCCTTGAATGTCCCGGATACCACCACGCGCACCAAAACGGTGTGGCAGCTGAAGTTAGTCTCGGAGGCCGAACTACAAGAGCTGGTGAAGGATTCACCACAAGTCGAAAAGGCAAAAGATACGGAAGCAGCAGGAGCCGCGCGAGACACAGAGGAAGCGCAAGGCACAGAGACTACTATTCCAGAAGACGAATTGTCGAGCATCAAATCCTTATGGGACAGTTACGTTGACGCGATCGCCAAACGAGCGCCAAAGATGAACGCCTGTGCCCGTCTGTGCCCCGATGGGCGCAACGGCGGGTCGCTGCAGTCCCTTGAAAACCATCTCTACCGCGTCGAGATTCATCAAGCTGGCGCGACGCCCAGTGCCTCAGCGGTTCCAGCGGGCGTCGCTGCCGGAGACGACACGGGCGCGACCGGCGACGAAAAAACGAGTAGGGCGATCGCCACGTTTAAGTGGTCTCGGGATAACGGCAGCATCACCAGCGCCATCAGCCGAATCGAAGGCAACGTCATTCGCATTCGCAAGACCAGTGACGACGCCTGGGCATCTTCTCAAAAAGGCCAGTGGCTGGAAATCACCTCCGAAGCCAACGAACTGCGCAACGAACCCGGCGTCATGGTTCCCCTAGTGCGGGCGATCGACACCAAGCTGGAGTTTGATGGGTCTCGGGTAATCAATGGCCCCCTTCCCCCGAACCCCAAGACGGTGCGGCGCTGGGATCACACAACCGAAGATGTCCAAATTGGGTCAATCCCGGTGCAAACCACATGGGTCGATTTGGAGGCGGGGATTCGAGTCAAATTTGACCCAGATTCTCCCTACGAAACTGGCGACTACTGGATGATTCCGTCGCGGTCAGGGCCACGGGATATTGAATGGCCCACCAACCAGGCAGAACCTGACCCCGAGCCAATCTTTCAGCCTCGGCGGGGCATCACACACCATGTCGCACTGTTGGCGATCGCTAAGATTCCCCCCCCCAATGCTGCTCCAGAATCTGCTTCGGAATCGTATTCTGGCCAGGCATACGGCGGGTCAGAGCAGGCGTCAGACGATGCTACGGCTGAACAGACGCAAGCGCTGGTCAAGGTTTCAGATGAGCGACTTGTTTTTCCTCCGCTGTTTCGTGCCCTAGATCGGGCGGGGGGCACCGTTGAAGGCAGTTTAGATATCGAAGGCAATCTCAGCGTTGAGGGTAAGACCAGTGTCGGAGATTTGGAGGTGACAGGCGATGTTGGGGCCAATCGCTTCCAAGGCCAGACCTTTGAAATTGTCAAAGACCCGACAGCGGAGACGAAAGAGCGATATGGCTTGATCCAGGTGGGAGAGGGAGACGCACCCAAATTCATCGAACTCGCTGTAGACAAGGCGACTGACTTCATCTTTACCTCGGGTAAAGTTGGCGTCGGGGCTGGAGGGGCGAGCCAGTTTGGTGTGTTGGGTAACGCCGCCGTTGGCAGTTCTGAGTACCTCACCTCAGCCACCATCCCCGAAAATGGCCTGATTGTTGATGGACAGGTTGGCATTGGCACGCCTTCACCAGATTCACGGTTTAAGCTCCACGTTGAGGGAGATATTTTCGTCAATGGAACCATTGAGGGCACTGACCTCACCTTTTTGTCTAACACGGTCTCCAGCTTGAGGAATCGGGATCTTCAATTTGAGACCGGGGGTGAGGAGCGATTAACGATATCAGGACTGACGGGGAATGTGGGTATTGCCACAACTCCTAGCGCAACGTATAAACTCGACGTCGATGGGGACCTGCATGTCGGCGGTAGGTTTGACGCCGATGGCATTGTGCAGGGTAATGGCCTTGTGACCACCAATGGCGTGATCAACAGCCGTGACAATGCGACCTTAAGGTTGAGAACCGGGAATGCTGCTCGCCTTGAAATCAATCCCCAGGGACATGTGGGTATCGGCATAGAGCCAAGCTCAAATCCCTCTAATGATGCCCGGCTCACGGTTCATGACGGAGTGCTACGCATTAGCCGCGCTATCGATGGCGATGTCAAATTTGTTGAAATTGGGCGTAGCAATACGTCTGGTTTGGAGTATTGCGATTATAAAACCAACTGTACGCATCACTTCTTTGACAAGCCCGTTACGGTCAAAAACAGCATTTCCAGCGACGAAAATAATGACTTAGTCATCAATGCTAACGATGACAGCCAGCTGGGGTTGGTGGTTTTTCAGACCAATGGCAATGTGTCTATCGGAGCCCGCAATGTTCCTAATGGTGCCGAAAACGCCAAGCTATATGTCAGTGGAGAAACGCGCATAGATGGTCCACTGAGG
>JBARYO010000342.1:0-4378 GCA_049647905.1 Elainellaceae cyanobacterium
ATTGTTAAAAATATTAAAAAAATATGTTGAAATTCTTAAAAAATATTGCTAAATTGCAGGATAGATGCTTCCAACACAACCTCTAGACACGACCCATGACAAATGCACTCAATCCGTTTTCGACGCCTCCGGATATCCAACCCAAGGTCCGCGTGTACGACCTTAAGTCTCGCTTAGACTGGGGCGAGCCTGCCCTCACCATTCTCGATGCCCGCGATCGCCAGCAGTTCAACCAAGAGCACATTATGGGGGCGATTTCCATGCCCGCTGATGAGCTGAAAGGGCAAGCGAAGGCGGCGCTTGAGATGACCCGCGATATCTACATTTATGGCGAGACCGACGACGAAACCACAATTGCGGCGGGCTTGCTACGGGAGGCTGGGTATTCTAGAGTCGCTGAACTCAGGGGCGGTCTTGCGGCGTGGAAAGCCGTCGGATATCCTTCAGAGTCTGTAGCGCCCTCCTAGCACCGTCGGGCTGCGGTCAATAGTCGGGCTGCGGTCCTACTCAATGCGCCAAGCTTTTATCTCCGTACTGCCTTTGCCACCTGCCATAATTTGCCAATGTGGATTCCCAACGCGAATGGCAACGGTATCGATTAACATGTTGCTCCATGGAATTGAGTAGAGTAGGGTCCTATCCTCAAGATTCCACGCTTTTATGGTGCTGTCAGCACTGCTGCTAATCAGGGTTTTACCATCGGGGCTGATTTTTAGGGCATTGACGTAGCCCGTATGCCCAGTGAGACGTCCTGACGGCAGTTGCGTTGCCAGGTTCCACAGCACAATCTCATCATCGGCACCGGCAGTAGCCAAAAGGTTACCGTCTGGGGCGACCGCGACATCGTTGATGTAGGTTTCATGTTGCGCGAGGGCGGTGGACTGTCCCGTGTCGAGCATCCAGATGCGAACGGTGCGGTCGGCGGCTCCGCTAATTAGGGTTTTACCGTCGGGAGTAAAGGCGATCGCGTTGACATAGCTTTGATGCCCTTCCAGCACGTCCAACAGTTCACCCCGCGCTAAATCCCAAAGGCGGATGGTATTGTCGGCGCTGGCACTGCCCAAAACATTTCCATCGGACGACACGGTCAAGTCGTTGATCGCGCTGCGATGACCCGTCAGGTTCTTCAGAAGCGTCCCTGTAGCCGCATCCCAAACTAGCACTTCACCACTGCCGCTGCCGCTGACAACAAGCTTGCCATCTGGTGAGAAGGCCACGGCCTGGACGCGATCGCGATGTCGAGGCAGCGATCGCCGCTCCTCTCCGGACTGCAGATCCCAGAGTTTGACTGTCTGATCGTCGCTGCCGCTGGCAAGCAGAGTTTGATCCAAACTGAGGGCTAGATCGTTAATTTTGCCGCTGTGCCCTTTGAAGGTTGTCAAAGGGCCATAGGCGGGCGCTTGCGGTGAGCTTTGAATGGGCGCAGGCGTTGTCTGCCAGCGGTAGACAGCAGCCCCAATAATGCACAGTCCCGCCAGTCCCGCTGCCATCAGCCAAGGCATGGGGCGTTTAGCCGGTTGGGCTGCTGTGCGATCGCCTTTACCCTGACTATTCGGTTGGCCATTGTTTTGGCTTCCGTTTTGTAGGTTAGTCCCATCCTGAACCGCAGTGTACAACGGCATTGACTTGGGTGGCTCAGTCACAACAGCTGATTCGGTCTGGGCTGGGCTGGCCTGCATCGGTGAGTTTGCGCCCTGCGGCCCCGTGGCTTGTGGCCCTGCTGATAGAGACGCTGTGATCTTGGAGAGCTGTTGGAGCAGAGTCTGGGTATTCTGCGGGCGGTCAATCGCACGTGCCGCCGTGAGCTGGTCAACCAAATCTGCTAAGGCGGGAGGAACCTGGGGAGCGTATTGCCGCCAGCGGAATTGGTTTGTCAGCGCGTCGTAAATGCCCGGCTCCATAGGCCGCTGTCCCGTGAGGAGGAACATCATAGTGCAGCCAAGGGCATAGAAGTCAGACTGGGGTACTGCCCGTCCGCGCTCTTGCTCAGGGGGGGTATATCCCGTCGAGCTAACCCTGGTGACGCCCTCGGCTTCTTCCAGGCGAGCAAAGTAGGTGCAGGTCATTTCGCGGGCTGCGCCAAAGTCCACCAGCACTAGGTCGCCGCTGGCCCGCAGCATGATGTTTTCAGGCTTAATATCACGATGAAAATAGCTGTGCTGGTGCACTAGGTGAAGAATGCTCACCAGCTGCGTCAGCCAGTTCAGCGCTAAGACGGTGTTGATGGAATGATTGCCCTGCTGTGTCATCCACTCCCTCAGGTTCGGCCCATCGATTTTCTCCATGACAATGCAGTGCAGCAGCGGACCATTGGAGGTAGGGCAGAACTCAAAGCATCCCGACTCGTCAATTTTGGGAATACCTGGGTGATGTAGCTGTCCCAGGACCCGAGCTTCCTGCTCAAAGAGTTCAACAGCTTTGATGTTGTCGTTGTGGATTTCTTTGAGAACCTTCAAGAGTTTAGGGACGTTACTCTCGAAAGCCTCATACACGTAGCCAAATCCACTGCGATCGCTCAGCAGCCGCATCACGCGATAGCGCCCCTCTAGGATCAAGGCACTGCCACAGCTTTGACACACCTGCTGGGTCTGATTTCTAGGGTGATTGGGCTGCGGGCAATAGGGATTGATGCACAGACTCATGGATCACAGATGCTAGCGGCAGCGCGGTGAAGAGAGGAGCAGCCTTGGACTACTCGTATTCTATCTGAGCTCGCTGCCGCCGACGACAAGATCAATAGACCTTGTCACATAGCCGCATTGCCCCAACTAGAGTCTGCTGCCCAGGACTAGAAGGTGAAGCTAGACTGCAGAACTACATCTAGGTCTCGGTTGGGTTCAACAACGACCACTTCGACCTCTTCATCTCCTCCTCCAAAGACCAGGATACCCAGCGCACCTAAGCCAGCACCACCGAGCACTTCGAGAATGTCGATATCCCCAATAATTTCAGCCAGCACTGCCGCTGCGGCACCACCGATAATAGCTCCCTTGATGAAGTCTGGATTGCTCTCTTCGGTGATAATTTCCGTGCGCGTTATGGGGCTAGATGCCGCGTCAATGTCGTAGTCTTCTCCATTGGGAAGGACAACGCTCTCGGCAACAAATTGAGTTCCTGCTGTGTCTCCATCCAGGGGACGAAGCTCGCCATCTAGGGTACTGCCCGCCGGAATAACCACGGTTCCCGCCGATGAGCGGATGTCGCGGGTGACTGTCAGGGATAGGGGTGCGGTCTCATCGGGCAGAACCACAATCCGCTCTACCGAGTTGCCGTCGTCGTCGACGTCATCGTACCGGGTCTCGATCGCGGTGCCCACGGGCAACACGGCCCGAGCCGAGTCGAATAGTTGGCTGATGCGTACGGTAGGTGTCGCAGCAGACTGGACCTCTAGCTGGCTCCCTGGGGACGGGACAGCGGCTGCTTGCCCTACAACAGGCGCGATCGCAGTTGAGACTACGCCCATCGTCGCTAAGGTTGCTGTCACCGATCGCCATTTGATTGTTAGCATGGCGGACCTCCTTGCAGATATATGCATACGGTTGTCATCCAGCGGTTCGCTCCAAAAAGCAGATGCTCGGCCACTGAATATCTTCTGTTATAGGAGGTTTTGTCATTGCCACAGGCACAGCATGGTACAGAGCCTCAGCCGTCCCTATGACTGTGCCAACCTATGCCGCTGAGAACTCTGCCGCAAGGGCATCATCCTGCTCATCAGCAATAGTAGCCACGATTGTAATGTTGCGGGAGATTTCCCCTGGTGAAATTTCAGCAACGGTCCGCGCTGCCGAGACAACAACCTGGTCGCCCTGGTCACTGCTCAAGATGGAAAAGCAGGCCTCGAATGTGCCAGACCAGTTCATCTGCAGCAGCTTGTGCATTAGCCGTGCCTCGTCTTGTACGGGAAGCGCCAAAACCGTCGACCACACCTTGAGCGTATCCTCCTCCGACGTCCCCGTCAGCTGAACAAACACGTCAACGCTGCCGTACTTGAAGGTCCATAGATGACCGTCACCATCTAAGTGACGAACCATAGCGCTGTCATCTTGCTCTAAGCTGCTGATGATTGTCTCAATCATGTCGACGAGACCGCTGGCCACGCCGACGTCAACAGTCAGTTCAGCTTCAGCAGTTGTCCCAAGGTTGGTATTGTTGGTCATTTTGGTGAAATGGCGTTCAAGGAAAAGTCGTAGGTCTATATCCGACAGTATACCCCTGGACCTTACGGCAACCTGAGATAAAAAAATCCCCAACCATCGCTGGCCGGGGATTAAATCAGGGTGCATCTACCATCTCAATCTTCCATAGGATAGGGGCCAATCAGGACGGAATGTGAAACTCTAAACTACTAGTTCGACGCTGTGGACCGGGGGCGCGTCGC
>JBARYO010000343.1:0-2154 GCA_049647905.1 Elainellaceae cyanobacterium
GCTCACAAACGCTGCGCCTGCGATCGCGCGATAGATACGTCCGCCGCCAGGCCACCCCCCGCTCCACCATGCAGGGCAAGCCCCGCTCCACCAGCTCATCCCAGAGGGCCTGATCGATGGGGGGATCATAGATCGTTTCGACAATAATGAGCGCCATGGGTTACTCCGCTGAATCGTGGGTTGATACGAGCTGCTGCATGGCCCGGTCTGCCCCGCTGCACAAAAGCCGAGCTCGGGCGCTGAGACGAAAATCATCACCGATTGTATCCTGGAGCGATCGCCAGTACCTCTGCTTCTCCGTCGCCGAGTCGGCGCTTAGCACCTGCAGCGCTGCCGCGATCGCCATGTCATTCGGATGGCCGACCCGCTGGGCCGCTTGATGGGTGATGGCGGCGTAGCCCTGGGAGGCTTCCCGTCGGCTGTGGGCTAGGGCAATTTCACTGGCATGACTGGCCACGAAGCCCAGTCTTCTCTGGGCATCCAGCTGATCTAGGTGACGAAGCGCCCGGTCTAGCGCGTCGGGGCCGCTGGGGTTTTCTGCATAGGATTCTAGAGCGATGAGCCCTTGGGCAAATGCGCCTTCGCTGCCCTGGGGGCGCTGGGCGGCCAATGTCAGTAGCGCTTGCGCCTCGGTGATGTCGGGGGCATGGTCATCCCAGCCCACCATGACGAGATAGGTCAGGGCATAGCTTTGACGGACAAAATCCTGCTGATTTTGGGCCAGGTGCAGCGCCTGTTGGAGGTGGTGCCTGGCCTGATCGTAATCCCCCCGATAGCGACTCACGCTCCCCAGCCCAACCGCAACATCGATCAACGTTAGGCCCAGTCGGTCTGCAATAGCTTGAGCTTCTAACAGAATGGCTTCAGCCCGGTCCATATCACGCTCAATTTCTGCCAGGCAGCTGCCGTTAGTGGCCAAACTCTCGGCCTGAAGGCGCGGACTGAGGGGCAAGGTCTCTAGAGCCTTAATCACCTGGTCATGGACCGCTGCGAGGTTGCCCTGTTCATAGTTTAAGTAGCTCAACGCCTCCTGGGCCGTTACCTCAGCCTCGGGAATTGATAGCCCCACCATGTCTCCCAAAAGCCGGTGAATCTGAAACTCTAGGGTCGCGGCATCCGCTGGGGCGACACCAGCAATGACCCGCGATCGCAACAGCTGAGCCGACAACAAGAGGCGATCGCGGGGGGGCAAGGGTTGACAGTGGCCTAATCCTTGCTCCACCAGTTGAATCACGTCGCTGTAGGCAAACAGCCGTAAACTGCGGGCTGCTGCTGCTGCGTAAGCCTGCGCGGCTAGGGCGTGGTTGCCTGCTATCCCAGCGTGATAGGCCACCTGACTGGCGAGGGCGTTGTCTACCATTTGGGTATTCAGGGTTTTTGCGAGCTGCCCGTGGATGAGTCGCCGCTGAGGCTGGGATAGCTGGGCGTAGGCCACCTGCCGGACCAAATCTTGAACAAAGTCGTAGTCGACTTGCCCATCATCTTGCCCAAAGTCATGGGGAGCCTGGGTTGGGCAAACAATCTGCTGCCCCTCCAGCTGCGCTATTGCCGTGAGAAATTGCATCGGTGAATAGTCAGCCGCCAGGGCCAGCGTCTCTGAGTTAAACTGCCGCCCCAGCGCCGCCGCCCAGGGCAATAGGTCCCGAGCCGCCGGGTCCAATCGCTGCAGGCGATCGCCAATCAGAGCAGAGAGATTGCTGGTGTCCTGCGTCACGGCGCGGGCGGCTTCTAGGGCAAAGAGGGGGTTGCCGCCACTGTCACTATAGATCCGCTGAGGGTTGAGCGAATTCTCAGGGGCATTGGGTTGCAGCGATCGCACTAATGTAAAGACAGCTTCAGGAGAGAGGGGTGGCACCGTCACCTCTTGGAGCCGGTTTGCCCGCCGTAGAGACTCCAGGAGCGTTGACGCTGCAGGGTTCTCCTGAAGTTCTTGCTCACGGGCCGCACAGGCAATGCGCAACGACTTATCGCCTAGCAGCCGAAAGACGTAATGCAGCAGGGTTGCGGAGGCGTCATCGAGCCACTGGATGTCATCAAGCACCAGCAGCAGCGGGCGCTCCGGGCTAGATGCAGCAGCCAGCCCCTGGACGACAGCATCCAGCAACTGCCCCCGGTGGCGGAGCCCCTCGCTTGGAGAATCGCGCAGGTCGATAG